>JAMFST010000663.1 GCA_026225435.1 Labilithrix luteola | reverse complement strand
CGGCGGCAAGGCCATCACCATGCGCTCGACCCGCGGCAAACCCTCGATGATCGCCCGCTCGGCGCGCAGCTCGTCGTACTCCCCCTCGAACACCACCACGAGGAGGTAGATGCCGGCGAACGACCGCGCGACAAACCACGGCCCGCCGCGCGCCGCGTGGTGCAGGTGGCCGCCGCGGGCCATCCCGCTCGTCCCCGGGAGCGCGCGCGCCGCGGTCTTGGCCTGCTCGCTCAGGAGCTGACGCTGCTCCAGCTCCGTCGGCGTGGCGGGCGCCACGAGCGCCGGCACCTGCGACGGCCGTTGAGACGTCGTTTCCGCGGCCGGCGGAGCCACGGGCGGCGGCGCGGGCGAAGGAACGGGCTGCTGCACCACCGGGCTCTCGGCCGAATCGGTCAGGCTGGCGCCGGCGACTCCGGACAGGTCACCGACGCTGGCGTCGTTCGCGTCCTCCTCGTCGAGGTCGGTGCGCACGCCGTCCATCAGCTGCCGGCGCGACCAGTCGAGCACCGCGACCGTCGCTCCGCCGTTCTCGTTCCCGCTCTCCGGCCCGCGATCGCCCGGCACCGCCGAGCCCCACTCGATGGGCGACTCCGTGTCGATGACCAGCGCGTTGATCGCCTGGGCGCGCTGCGTCAAAGCGCGCAGCTCCTCGGCCAGGGTGGTCGCCGAGGGGCGCCGCGAGGCCGGCTCCTGATCGTCGAGCGACTGGGCAAACGTGCGGATCAGCATGTCGAGCCGCCGCAGCCGCGCGTCGCGATCGGCCGGGACCGTGCCGTAGCTGACCACCACCGTGCGCCCGTCGGGCATGCGGGCGTGCACCACGTTGGACGCGGCGGGCGGCTCGGCGCCGACATCGAGAACGCGAACGTCCTCGGCACCGAGCTCACGACGGACGAGGGACAGCAGGCGGTCGATCGGTGCCTCCATGGAGCGCGCGCAAGAGTAGGCGTATTTCACTGGCGCCGCCCGAGCCATTTTCGTCGTAGCGTGCAGCGCCAGGTACATGGCTGGCTTCTTCTCCGGATCCACGGCGGCCTCCTGGCTCGCCTCCAAGCTGCCGTCCTCCGTGAGGCGCCTCGAGCGCGAGGTGGCCGCCAGGGTCGATCGGCTGGAGATCCCCTTCAACCGCTTCGGCGTGGACCCGTTCGGCGCCTCCAAGGAGGCGATCACCACCAGCGCCACGGTCGCCTACTTCTTCTACCGCCATTACTTCTCCGTCGAGTCCTTCGGGCTGGAGAACATCCCGGTGCGCGGCCGGGCGATGCTCGTGGGGAACCACTCCGGCGGCTTCGCCATCGACGGCCTCATGATCATCACCTCGCTCCTCTTCGAGATGGAGCCGCCGCGCCTGGCGCAGGCGATGGTCGACCGGTTCATGAACGAGCTGCCCTTCGCCTCGCTTCTCACCACCCGCACCGGCCAGCTCACCGGCCTTCCGGAGCACGCCCAGCGGCTCCTCGATGCCGAACGCATGCTGGTCGTCTTCCCCGAGGGGGTGAAGGGGACGGCCAAGCTGTACAAGGACCGCTACTCGCTCGTCGACTTCGGCACCGGCTTCATGCGCCTGGCGCTGGAGAAGAAGGCGCCGATCATCCCGGTCGCCTTCCTCGGCGGCGGAGACGCGGTGCCGACGGTGGCCAACGCCTACGGTCTCGGCAAGCTGCTCGGCCTGCCCTACCTGCCGATCACGCCCTACGGCGTCGCCATCCCGCTGCCGGTGAAGCTCGAGGTTTACTACGGCAAACCGCTGCACTTCGAGGGGACGGGCAACGAGGACGACGAGGTGGTCGCCGGCTACGTCGACCAGGTGAAGCACAGCATCGCCACCATGCTCGAGACGGGGCGCAAGCGTCGCAAGGAGGCCCGCGGCCTGCTCGGCTCCGGCTCGGGAAGTGGGAGCAGCAGCGCCACATGAAGGTCCTCATCCCCGGGATCGCCGGCGCGCTCGGACGCAAGGTCGCGCGGCTCCTCCTCGAACGCGGCCACGACGTCATCGGCATCGACGCGCGCCCCTGGAGCAGCGCGCCGGCCGAGATCGACATGCACGTCGTCGACATCCGCAAGCGCGCGGCCGAGGACGTCTTTCGCAAGCGCCGCCCGGACACGGTCATCCACATGGCCACGGTCACCTCGCTGGTGGTCAGCGGCGAGGAGCGCAACCGCATCAACCTCGGCGGTACGCGCGCGGTCTTCGATCACTGCCGCGCCTACGGCGTCGAGCACTGCGTCTTCGTCGGCCGCCACACCTATTACGGAGCGGGCCCGGACGCGCCGTTGCTCCACACCGAGGACGAGCCGCCGACGGCGATGAGCGTCTTCCCCGAGCTCTCCGACCTCATCGCCGCCGATCTGTACGCCTCGACCGCGCTGTGGCGCTTCCCCGAGCTCGTCACCACGGTGTTGCGCGTCTGTTACACGCTGGGGCCGAGCGGCCACGGCACGCTCGCCGGCTTCCTCCGCGGGTCGCGCGTGCCCCTGGTCATGGGTTACGACCCGCTCTTCCAGTTCATGCACGAGGACGACGTCACGGAGGCGATCGTCCAGGCGGCGGT
>JAMFST010000064.1 GCA_026225435.1 Labilithrix luteola | reverse complement strand
GTATCGCGCGAGGGGAGGCCGAGCTCCGTGGTCGGCCAGGCGCAGCTGGCGACGCCGGGGCAGGAGCTCACCCCGCTGGCCACGCTCGACGCCGCCACCGTCATCGGCGGAGTCGCCTTCGCTGGCGACGACGTCGTCTACAGCCTCGCCGGCACCAACGAGAAGCACGCCAAGGACGGATCGATCGTCCGCGTCTCCGCCGACAGGAAGACCACGGTGCTTGCCGCGGACCAGTTCCAGCCGGCGAAGCTCCTCGTCACGTCACGTGGCCTCATCTGGCTCGACAAGGGCGCGACGGACACCGACGAGCTGGATGGGGCGCTCGTCTTGCTGCCCAAGTGAGCGGGCGAATTTCGTAGCACGCGTTCCGTAATTCCAGTCTTTCCTGACGCCGCGGACCAGGTGGACTACTCCCCTGCCGCAGATGACGGACACCACCCCCCCCGCCGCGCCGATCGATCCCAGCGCCTTCGAAGGCGCCCCGGCGCAGCTGGTTCCCGCGCTCATTGCGCGAGGTTTCACCGGTCTCACCCTGGTGCAGAAGACGGTGCTCGACCCGGCCTACGCCGGACGAGACCTGCGCGTTTCTTCCAAGACCGGTTCAGGAAAGACGGTGGCGCTCGGGTTTCTCATCGCGCCGTACCTGCGCGGGATGGCCAGCGGCAACGCGACGCCCGCGGCCCCTGCACCGGCGGTCCCGGTCACCGAGGCCACCAGCGTCCTCCCCACGGGCGACGACGATTTCGACGTCGAGGCGCCGACCGAGCAGGTGCCGATCCCCGCCACGGCGCAGAAGCCGGGCACGCGTGCGCTCGTGCTTGCGCCCACCCGTGAGCTCGCGGTCCAGGTCGCCGGAGAGCTCCGCTGGCTGCTCGCCGACATCGGCGCGAACGTGGTCGTGGTCACCGGCGGCACCAGCATCGCCCTCGAGCGGCGCAGCCTCTCGGCCCGCCCCGAGGTGATCGTCGGCACGCCCGGGCGCCTCCTCGACCACCTCGAGAAGAACGCCATCGACGCGAGCCAGGTGGCCATCGTGGTGCTCGACGAGGCCGATCAGATGCTCGATCTCGGCTTCCGCGACGACCTCATCGCCATCCTCGGCAAGACGCCGACGACCCGCCGCACGCACCTCGTGTCGGCGACCTTCTCCCGCGCGGTCATGTCGCTGGGGGCGAAGTACCAGAAGGATCCGCTCTCCGCCGAAGGCACCGCGCTCGGTTCCGCCAACGAGGACATCGCCCACGTGGTGCACCTGGTGCGCGCCGGCGAGGTGGAGGCCGCGCTGGTGAACCTGCTGCTGCTGGCCGAAGGCGAGCGCGTGCTCATCTTCGTGCGCACGCGCGCCGACACGGCCGATCTCGCCGAGCGGCTCGTCGGGCGAGGATTTTCCGCCCGCGGCATCAGCGGGGATCTCGAGCAGCGCGATCGCACACGGACGCTCGACGCGTTCCGCTCCGGCGCGCTCACCGTCCTCGTCGCCACCGACGTGGCCGCGCGCGGTCTCGACGTGCCGGACGTCGGCATGGTGGTCCACGTGGGGCCGCCGGGCGATCCCGAGTCGCTCACCCACCGCGCCGGCCGCACCGGGCGCGCCGGGCGCAAGGGGGTCAGCGTCATCCTCGCCAACCAGTCGGCCGGCGAGGAGATCCAGCGGCTCCTGTCGCGCGCGCGCATCAAGGCCGATGTTCGCCCCGCGCCCAGCGCCGCCGAGGTGCAGAAGGCGCACGACGAGACGCTCGAGGCCGAGCTGAAGGCACCGCCGGCCTCCGACATGGACGCGCGGCTGCGCATGCTCGCGGCGCGGCTCCTCGGCGACTTCGATCCGATGGAGCTCGTCTACGCGCTGCTCGCCCGGCTCGAGGCGCGCGAGGTCTGCTCGCCGATGCCGCTCACCCCGGTGGCCGCGGTGCTGCCGACGGGAAGATCGAGCTTCCGCGATCGCGACAACCGCACCGGCCGCGGTGGCCAGGGCGGCGGGAGCTTCGGCGACCGCGATCGCGGCGCCGCCAGCAGCGGTCCGGGCGGCGGCGCAGGAGCCGGCGGCGCCGAGCGTCGTCCGCGCGGCGACTACACCACCTTCCGCATCACCTGGGGCGAGCGCTTCGGCGCCAACACGCCGCGCATCCTCGCGGTGGTGTGCCGCCGCGGCGGTGTCACCAGCAAGCAGGTCGGCGCCATCCGCCTCGGGCCGGAGTGGTCGACCTTCGACATCGAGGCGGCCAGCGCGGAGCAGTTCTTCGAGAAGGCGGGGCGCCCCGATCCGTCGGAGCCGCGCCTGCGCATCGACCGGTTCCTGCCGCGCGGTCCGGCGCGCGCTGCGCTTCGCCGTTAGTTGACCGCGGTCTTCGTCTTGCGGCGCTGATCATGCACGTGCCCTGGCGGCATGTGCAGCGCGGCGTCCTTCTCCAGATCGGCCAGCGTGACGTCGCCCAGCCGGGCGAGGAGTAGCGCCTCAGCCGCCTCGAAGGCGCCGCCCATCGCCCGGTTCACCGCCTGCTCGAGCAGGCACTGCGGCGACTCCGAGCGGTGCCCCATCGCCAGCACCGTCGGCATCCCCAGCGCCTCGTAGATCTCGCGCAAGGTGACGTCGGCGGGCCGACGGAGCAGCGTCCAGCCGCCGCCGTGCCCCTTCTCCGAGCCGACGATCCCCGCCTCGCGCAGACCGCCGAGGATGCGGCGCATAACCACCGGGTTGGTCGCGATGAGCATCGCCAGCTTCTCCGAGGTGAGCGCCCCCTTGGCGTTCGCCAGGTGCAGCAGCGTGTGGAGCACGCTGGAAAGGCGGCTGTCGCGTCTCATGGAACATGATTTGCGGCATGACTCGACCGCGGTCAAGCGGGCTTGACCCGGCTTGACTCGGCTTGACATCTTTCACGTCACTCTTCAAGTTACGTGAATGGACGACATCTTCGACGCGGTCATCGTGGGCGGCGGCCCGGCAGGTCTCTCGGCGGCCCTCGCGCTCGGCCGGGCGCGAAAGCGCGTGCTCCTCTGCGACGCCGGGCCCGCCCGCAACGCCGCGGCCACGCACATGCACAACTTCCTCTCGCGCGACGGCACGCCCCCGGCGGAGCTGCGCCGCATCGGCCGCGAGCAGCTCGCGCCGTACAGGACCGTCTCGGTCCGCGACACGCGCATCGCGGCGATCACCGGCGAGCGCGGCGCCTTCACCGTCAGCACGGACACCGGAGCGGTGACGGCGCGGCGCATCGTCCTGTGCACCGGGATGATCGACGAGATGCTCCCCCTCCCCGGCTTCGCCGATTTCTGGGGCACCTCGATCTTCCAGTGCCCCTACTGCCACGCCTGGGAGGTGCAGGATCGGCCCTTCGGCGTCCTCGCCGGCGATCCGCACATGCTCGACTTCGCCATCCTGCTGCGCTGCTGGACCGACGACGTGACCGTCTTCACCAACGCCGGCATCCCGGTCCCGCCCGAGGCGGCGGCTCGCCTGGCGAGCGCGAAGATCCGCGTCGAGGAGCGGCGCATCACCCGGCTCACCGGCACGGGTGGCCAGCTCGAGGCCGTCGAGCTCGAGGGCGAGACCGTCCGCCGCGACGTCCTCTTCGCCCGCCCGGCGCAGCGCCAGGTCCCGCTCGTCGCCGCGCTCGGCCTCGAGCTCGAGCCACCGGGCTTCGTCCGCATCGACCCGATGACCGCCGAGACCTCCCGGCCCGGCATCTACGCCGGCGGCGATCTCACCACGATGCGTCAAGGCGCCATCATGGCCGCCGGCGCGGGAGCGGTCGCCGCCGCCATGCTGAACCATGCGCTCACCGTCGAGCAGCTCACACGCGGCTGATTGCGCTACGCTCCGCGCCCGATGACCACCCCCGACCTCATGCAGGGCGCGCTCAACTCGATCACCGACGCCGTCGGCAACACGCCGATCGTCAAGCTGCACAAGGTGACGGTGGAGAACGGCAAGCCGCTCGCCGCCGACATCTACGTGAAGTGCGAGTTCCTCAACCCCGGGGGGAGTCACAAGGACCGGCTGGCAGCGAACCTGCTGCGCCGCGCCGAGGAGAACGGGCTCAAGCCCGGCGGCACCATCGTCGAGGCGACCAGCGGCAACACCGGCGCCAGCCTGGCGCTCCTCGCCGCCGTCCGTGGGTACAAATGTATCTTCGTCATGCCGGACAAGATGAGCTTCGAGAAGATCGCCACCCTGCGCGCGTACGGCGCCCGGGTCGTCGTCTGCCCGACGGCCGTCGAGGCCGATGACCCGCGCAGCTACTACAAGGTCTCGCGCCGCCTGGCCGACGAGACGCCCAACTCGTTCTACGCGAACCAGTATCACAACCCGGCAAATCCCGAGGCGCACTACCTCTCGAGCGCGCCGGAGATCTGGAAGCAGACAGGCGGCGACTTCGACGCCTTCGTCGCCGGCATGGGCACCGGCGGCACCATCAGCGGCTGCGGCAAGTACTTCAAGGAGAAGAACCCCAACATCCAGGTCGTCGGCGTCGACCCGGTAGGCTCGCTCTATTACGACTTCGTGAAGACCGGCCGCGTGACCAAGCCGTTCTCGTACAAGGTCGAGGGGATCGGCGAGGACTTCTTCCCCACCACGATGAACCTCGGGATCCTCGACGACATCGTGCGCGTCGACGACAAGGAGTGCTTCACCATGACGCGCGACCTCACGCGGCAGGAGGGGCTCTTCGTCGGCGGCTCGGGCGGCGCGGCGGTGGCCGGCGCCATCAAGTACGCCCGCGCGCGCAACAAGAAGGAGAAGATCCTCGTCTTCCTCTGCGACGCCGGACAGAAGTACGTCTCGAAGATCTTCAACGACGACTGGATGCGCGAGAACGGCTTCCTCGACGAGGCCCCGGGGCTCGGCACCGTGGCGGACATCCTCGCCGCCAAGGCGACAGGCGGGAAGGACACCCACGAGATCGTCTCGGTCGCGCCCAACAGCAAGGTGCGCGAGGCGATCCAGATCTTGAAGTCGATGAGCATCAGCCAGCTGCCGGTGCTCGAGAACGGCAGGCTGCGCGGGATCGTCGCCGAGGTGGACATCCTGCGCCACCTCGTCGGCGGCACCAAGACGCTCGACTCGTCGATCGGAGAGCTCGCTGAGTCGGACTACGCGACGGTCACCCGGGACACGAAGATCGAGCTGCTCAACGGCGTGCTCGCCGACGCCAAGGTGGCCATCGTGCAGGACGGCGATCGCGTCAGCGGCATCCTCACGAAGATCGATCTCATCGATTTTCTCGCCCGCCGTCCGGCCGCCACCCCGGCGAGCGTTCCGTCGTCGATGCTGCGCGCAGCGGCGCCGGTCGGCGACGTCGAATGAGCTCGCGACGCGCTCGTCGTCGCTGACGCGGCGCACCAAATAACGCGGAAATTACCGCAATTCGCTGTGCAGTTTTCGCACAGCGCGACGGCTCGCGCGCGCACCATAGTCATCGGGGGTAGCGATGACGGCCATGACGACGACGCGCGCGTGGGAGGCATTCCAGCAGACGGACCGGGCGCCGCGCGGCGTGAGCGACGACGTGGTGCAGTCGTGGCGTCGCTCGAAATGGAACGGCGTCGATCCCGACAAGGCCGAGGCGCGCTTCGTCGACGTTCCGCTCGACTCGCCGTTCATCCGCGCGGCTGTGCCGGTGATGCTGAAGACCGCGGAGCTGCTCACCGGTGGCACCGCCTGTCTCGCGCTGGGTGATCCCAACGGGACCATCCTCTGGCGCTGGGTGTCGGACCCCGGCCTCGCGCGGGTCATCTCGCGGCACCACCTCGAGCAGCGCTTCGTCTTCAGCGAGGAGCAGATCGGTACCAACGGCGTCGGCACCGCGCTCGAGAGCAAGAAGGTGGCGACGGTGCTCGGCGCGGCGCACTTCGTCCGCGCCTTCCACGAGCTGGCCTGCGTGGCCGCGCCGGTGTTCCACCCGGTGACCCGCCGCGTGTGCGGCGTCGTCAACATCACCTGCCGCGCCAGCGAGGCGAACCAGTTCCTCCAGGTGGCCATCCGCTCGATGGCCGCCGACGTCCGCACCGAGCTGCACTCCGCCGCCAGCGTCGGCACCAAGCGCCTCCTCGACGCCTACCTCCGCCGCCGCGCGCGCACGCTCGCTCCGCTGGTCGCGGTGAACGACAAGATCGTCATCAGCGACGAGCTCTCGCTCGACCATGATGCGCTCTGGCAGCGGGTGCTCGCGGTCACGCCGGCGACACGCTTCGTGGAGATCGAGGCGCGCGCGACCGGTGGGCTGATGGCGCGCCTGTGGCCGGTGAGCGCGGGGACGTTCGACGACGGCGTGGTCCTCGAGGTGGACACCCTGGCCGCGCGCACCGACGAGCCGGCGACGGCGACGACCGCCGCCGAGAGCCTCGACCTGTCGCCGCTCGACCGCGCCGAGCGCGCCGTCATCCTCGAGTCGCTCGCCCGCCACGGCGGCAACAAGTCGCACGCCGCGGAGGAGCTGCGCATCTCGCGTCGCTCGCTCTACGACAAGATCCATCGCTACGGAATTCGCACCTGAAAGAGGTCCCCATGAACAACAAGATGCGCTTCGGAATCTTCATGCCGCCGTTCAACTGCCCGCCGACGCAGAATCCGACTGTGTCGCTGCAGCGCAACATCGAGACGATCCAGCTGATGGACCGGCTCGACTACGACGAGGCCTGGGTCGGCGAGCACCACTCCGCCGGCACCGAGATCATCGCCGACCCGCTCACCTTCATCGCCCACGTCGGCGCGGTCACCAGGCGCATCAAGCTGGGCACCGGCGTCGTCTCGCTGCCGTACCACAACCCGCTCTGGCTCGCGGACCGCGCCATCCTCGTGGACCACCTCCTGCGTGGTCGCCTGATGCTCGGCGTGGGGCCGGGCGCGCTCCCCGAGGACGCGACGATGATCGGCCTGCAACCGGCCGACCTGCGCCCGGCGCTGGAGGAGGATCTGGACGTGCTCGTGCGCCTGCTCAAGGGGGACGAACCGGTGACCGCAAAGACGGCCCGGTACGACCTGAGGAACGCCAAGACGCAGCTCGCGCCGTACCAGAGCCCGTGCTTCGAGCTCGCCGTCGCCGCCACCGCGTCGCCGACCGGGCCGAAGATGGCCGGCAAGTACGGCGCCGGGCTCCTCTCGCTCGGCGCGACCACGAAGATCGGCTTCGACGTCCTCGCCCACCACTGGAACGTGCTCGAGGACGAGGCGAAGGCGCACGGGCAGAAGGTCGACCGCAGCCAGTGGCGCCTGGTCGGGCCGATGCACCTCGCCGAGACGAAGAAGCAGGCGCTCGAGGACGTGCGCTACGGCTACGAGCAGTTCTGCGAGTACACGCAGGACACGCTGGCGCTGCCGACGTTCCGCGCGGTCGGCAAGACGTTCGAGGAGCGCATCGCCTGGATCAACGAGACCGGCCTCGGCGTCATCGGCACGCCGGACGACGCCATCAAGCAGATCCAGCGGCTGGTCGAGCAGTCGAACGGCGGGTTCGGTTGCTACATGATGATGCAGCACGACTGGGCCAACTGGGACGCGACGCAGCGTCACTACGAGCTCTTCGCGCGGCACGTGATGCCGGTCTTCCAGCCGTCGCACCGCCGCCTGCTCAACGCAGAGAAGAGCGCCCGGGCCAACCACGCGGAGCTCGACGCGCTGCAGGCCGCAGCCATCCAGGGGGCGACCGATCGCTACGTCAAGCCCGACGCGCGCGGCGCGAAGGCCTGATAGCCGCAGACACCACGCGCGTCAGGGCCGCGCGGCGACGACCTTCCCGGGGTTCAGGATCCCGTGGGGGTCGAGCGCCGCCTTGACCGCGCGGTGCATGTCCATCACCGGCGCCGACAGCTCGCGCGAGAGGCCGCCCATCTTCAGCAGGCCGACCCCGTGCTCGCCGGTGACGGTGCCGCCGAGCGCGATGGCCTCGCTCATGATCTCCTCGAAGGCCTTCTCGGCCCGCGCGCGCGCCGGTGCGTCGCCGACGGGTGTGATCAACAGCGGGTGCAGGTTCCCGTCCCCGATGTGCGCGATGTTGGCGATGAGCGTGTCGTGGCGCACGGCGATGGCCTCGATGCGCGTGAGCATCTCGGCGACCTTGCCGCGCGGGACGCAGACGTCCTCGGTGAGCACCGGCCCGAGCCGCTCGAGCGCGGGGAACGCCAGGCGGCGCGCGGAGAAGAGCGCGTCGGCCTCCTCCTGATCGGTGGACATGGCCGCCCAGGTCGCGCCGGCCCCTTCGAAGGCGGCGAGGATGAGCGTCGCTTCCTTCTCGCCGGCGTCCCCCGGAGCATCGGTGCGCGCGAGGAGCACCACCTGTGCGTCGAGCGAGAGCCCCATGTTCTTCCAGGCGTCGACGGCGGCGAGGCAGTGCCGGTCGACCAGCTCCAGCGCCGACGGGATCACGCCCGACGCGGTGACCGCCGCGGCTGCGTTGCCCGCGTCGGCGATGGACGAGAAGTAGCCGACGATGGTGCGCTCCTGTGCGAAGGCCGGGCGCGAGGGGCGCAGGCGCACCGTCACCTCGGTGACGACGCCGAGCGTGCCTTCCGAGCCGACGATGAGCCCGGCGAGATCGTAGCCGGCGACCCCCTTGGCTGTGCGCCGCCCGAGCCGCACGAGCTCGCCGGTGCCGGTGACGACCTGCAGGCCGAGCACGTAGTCACGGGTGACGCCGTACTTCACGCAGCACACGCCGCCGGCGTTGGTGGCGACGTTGCCGCCGAGGGTCGACCACGGCGCGCTCGCCGGATCCGGCGGATACCAGAGGTTCTTCTCGGCGCACGCCTCGCGCAGCGTCTGGTTCACCACGCCCGGCTGCACCACCGCGAGCTGCTCCTGCGGGTTGATCTCGACGATGGCGTCCATCTTCTCGAAGGAGACGATGACGCATCCGTCGGTGGCGTTGGCGCCGCCCGACAGCCCGGTGCCGGCGCCGCGCGCGATCAGCGGGACGCCCGTGGCGATGCAGAAGCGAACCAGCGCCTGCACCTCCTCCGCCGAGCGCGGTCGCACCACCGCGAGCGATCGGCCGAAGGGGGCCCACGCCGCCTGGTCGTGGCTGTACCCCTCCATCGTGTCCGGATCGGTGAGCAGGTGCTCGGCGGGGACCACCTTGCTCAGCTGCGCCAGAAGCTCGGTGGTTCGCGTGGTGGTCATCTGTTTCGCCGCTCGCTCAGAGCCGATCGAAGCGTTGCAGCTCTGCGTCGAAGCCTCCCATGTCGATGGTCAGGGCGCGAGACAGAGTGAGCCCCTCGGCCTCGGCGCGGGTGCGTGTGCGCCTGGGCTGCGGGGAGAGCCACACCAGCCGCGAGCCCGGCTTCGCCAGCACCTTGGCCGCGTGGAGGATGAACCGATCGAGCAAGGTCGACAGGTCGAGCGCGCCGGTGACGCGGCGCCCCATCGGCGGATTGGTGAGGATGACGGTGACGCCCGGCGGCGGCTCGGCGAAGACGTCGGTGACGCGGAGCGCGATCCCGTCGAGCCCCGCCTTCTTCACGTTGGCGCGGGCCGCGGCGATGGCCGGAGCGTCGCGGTCGCTGCCGAAGAGCTTCGCGTAGGGCCCAAGCTTGGCTCGCTCGACGAGCTCGGTCCCGGCGCCGACGAAGGGATCCCAGACCACGTCCTCGGCGCGCACTCCGGCGACGCGAGCGAGCGCGGCGGCGAGCGGCGGGTGGCTGGACGCGGGCACATCGTGCTCGCGGTAGGCGAAGCGCTCGTCGAGGAGCGCGCGCGGCAGCAGGTCGATCGCCAGCGGATCGGCGCGGGTGACGTTCGCCTCCCAGGGCGCCTGCTGCGTGTCGTTCACCAGCCAGGCCGTCTCCGGGTTCGCCGCGAGCGCGCCGGCCACCTTCCACACCAGCGCTCGCTTGTGCCCGGCCCCTTCGACGGAGAGACGGAAGCGCACGGGCCCCTCGGTCAGGCCGGCGAGACGTGCCTTGGCCTCCTCCGAGGTGAGCGCGCGCACCAGCGACTGCGCGAACGCCTCGTCGTCACCGCTCGTGCCAGTCGCCTCCGTCGTCTCGGTCGACGACGTGAGCGGCAGCGCGATTCCGTACGCGCAACGTGCGGCGGCGAGCGCCCCTTCGAGCGTGCCGCGCCAGGCGATGGTCACCCTCCCCTCGCCGGTGATGCGCCCCGCGCCGAGACCGAGGTTGCGGCTCGCCAGCTCCTCGACCACCAGCGGCTCGAGGCCGCGCCGCGTGAGGAAGGTCACCGCGAACGGCAGGTGCTCCGCCGCCAGCACGCGGTCCCCGACGATGCGGCTCGGCGTCTGCCGGATCTCGTCGCGCTCGAGGCGCGCGCGCGCCTGCTGCACCAGCCGCGTCAGCTCGGGATCCTCCGCGGTCGTCGGATCGTCGGACAGCGTGCGCAGGAAGATGAGCGCCGCCTCCTCGCCGCTCTTGCCCAGCGCCAGCACGATGGCCCGCCGGTGCGGCGCGCTCGCCGTCGGGTACAGCGCCAGGAGCGCCTTCTCGCCGCGCTCGTCGGTCTTGCGCCCGAGCGCTGCGATCGCGCGCCGCCGCACCGCCGCCTCGTCATCGGCAAGCGCGCGGACCGCCAGCGGGACGGTCTTCTCGGCGTCGATCTGGGTGAGCACGTCGATCACGCCCGCGCGCACTCGCGGCCGCGGATCGCCGACGAGCTTCGCCAGCGCATCCCACGCCGGATCCCCCAGCGGCGCCAGGCGGAGCAGCGCCTTGCAGGCCAGCTCGAAGACGGTCTTGCCGTTCTTGTCGTTCTCGTCGGGCGCGTCCCCCTCCGCGAGCAGGTCGACGACGGCGGCGGTGTCCCGCAAGCTGGGGGTGAACCCCGGATCGGTGATGCGCGTGCGCAGGTCGGTCGCCATCAGCCGCGCCGGGTTACGTCGTGGAGCAACGTGTCCGATTCTTTCTTCGCCCAGGCGGCGAACTCCTTCATGTACAGCGCGATCTCGCCGAAGCGCTTCACCACCGCCTCGCGATCTCCGCGCGACACCGCGCCGGCGAAGAAGCTCGCCTCTTGCTCGAAGAGCTTGGACAGCGCGGCCGACTCCGGGTTGCTGGTGAGGATGTCGGCGTAGAGCTCGGCGCTCTGGGAGAACATGCGCCCGATCATGGCGAGCTCCGTGCGGTAGATGGGGCTGGCGAACTGCAGGCTGCGGACGATCCCGGCCTGGCGCCGCTCGAGGACCGAGCCGAGCACCATCGTCTTCTCGTGCACCAGCACCTGGATGAGCGCCATCTGCGCGTCGTGCTCCTCCGCCGTGCTCTCGATGATCTCCGCGCCGAACAGCTCGTAGAGCTGCTTCACCCGGGCGAAGCCGCTCGTGCCGCGCCCGCGCACCAGCACGACCTTCTGCCGGTCGAAGTCCTCTCCCGCCGGCCCGAACATCGGATGCGTGCCGACCACCTCGATGCCTTCGGGCGCGGCGCGCAGCATCGCTTCCAAGGGCGCGCGCTTGAGCGAGGTGACGTCCATCAACGTGCTCCCCGGGCGCACGTGCGGCGCGACCCGCTCGGCCATCGCCACCGTGGCGGCGATGGGCACCGCCAGCACCACCAGATCGTGCCGCGCGGCCAGCTCCTCGGGCGGCGCGCCCCCTTCGAGCCCCATCGTCTCGACCGGGAAGCCCGCGCTCAGGAACACGCGCGCCATGAAGCCGCCCATGCCGCGGGTGCCGCCGATGATGCCGATGGAGAAGCGCGGCGCCTCCTCCTGCAGGTACTTCCGCTGCGCCCCGCGCGAGGCGGAGAACAGCGTACCGAAGACGTCGCGCACCACCTCGGCGGGCAGGTCGTGGGTGCCGGCGTAGAGGAGCAGATCGTCCAGATGCGCCCCCTCGCGCTCGCGGTCGAAGCTGGGCGCGCCGCGCTTCGCCTTGGTGCGCGCCACCTCGCGGACGATGCGCATCCGCTCGGCGAGGATGGCCACCAGCGCCTCGTCGGTCGCGTTGAGCGCATCGCGCAGCTGGGCCAGCTCGGTCGTGGGCGCGGGCGCGGGCACGTCGGTCATGGCCCCGTTTGTAGCCGACCTGGCGACCGGCTCGACCGATTTTGGCTTACCGTGCCCCGCGGCCTCGCCCATGAACCCCTTCGACGACTACCTCCTTCGACATTTGTACGGGGGAAACGCGCCCGCCGCGCTGCTGGCGTTCATGCAGGCGGTCACCGTCATCGGGGAGGGCTGGATCATCCTCGCCTTCGTCCCGGTGCTCTTCTGGAGCCGCCCGCGACGCCTGGCGGCTTACCTCATCAGCACACTGCTCACGACCGGCGCGCTGGTCTTCACGGTGAAGCTGATCATCCGCCGGCTCCGCCCGTACCAGGCCGTCCCCTGGGTGCGCGCGCTGGTGAGCGATCCGCCGACCGATTTCTCCTGCCCGAGCGGCCACTCCGCCGGCAGCTTCGCGCTCGCGGTCTTCGTCCTCACGGTGGTCGCCCGTGGCGACGGGCGCAGCGCGCGGGCGGTGCTCCTCGCCAGCGTGCTCGTGGTGCTGGCGTTGCTGGTGGCCATCTCCCGCGTGTTCCTCGGCGTGCACTACCCGAGCGACATCCTCGCCGGCGCGCTCCTCGGGTGCGGGATCGGGTTCGGCGGCGGGGAGCTGTACCTCGCCAGCTTGCGGCGCGATCTCGAGGCGGCGAAGGCGGCGAGGAAAGAACGCGATAGCGCGCACCAGGTGTAACCGGCGGGCCGCGGCGGCCATGTCACTGGCATGAACAGCGGAGTCGCCACCGTCGGATTTCTCCTCGCCTTCCTCGCCGGCGGTGCCCTCGTGTGGGGCTACGAAGCTCACGGCGGCGGCGATGCCCGCGCGTCGGCAGCGAGCGCCGGTGCCGCGTGGAGCGACGCCGAGGCGGCCATTCCCGTGAGCAGCGCCGATCCGGTGTGGGGCTCGCGCACCGCGCCGGTCACCATCGTCGAGTTCTCCGACTTCCAGTGCCCGTTCTGCGGCCGCGCCGAGCCGGCCATCGCGCAGCTGAAGGAGCACTACGGAAAGGACAAGCTGCGCTTCGTCTGGAAGGACGAGCCGCTCTCCATGCACGAGAAGGCCAAGCCGGCCGCCGAGGCGGGACAGGGCGTCTTCGCGCTCGCCGGCAACGACGCCTTCTGGAAGTTCCACGACGCCGCCTTCAAGAGCCAGGCGGCCCTCGGCGCCGAGAGCTACGTGCGCTGGGCGAAGGACGCCGGCGTGCCCGACATGGCGAAGTACCAGGCGGGCCTGTCCGCTCACACGTGGGCGGACAAGGTCGACAAGAACGCCGCCGCCGGCAACGCCGCGGGCATCACCGGCGCGCCCGCCTTCTTCGTCAACGGCGTGCTCGTCTCCGGCGCGCAGCCGGTCGACAAGTACGAAGCGGTCATCGACCAGGAGCTGCAGAAGGCGCAGGCCAAGCTCGCCAGCGGCGTCCCCGCCGACAAGGTCTACGTCGTCATGAGCCAGGAGAACCGGAAGAGCGCCGCCGCCAAGGCACCTCCCGCGGCTGCCGCGGATGCTGCCGACACCACCGTCCACAAGGTGCCGCTCGGCGCTGCCCCCATCGAAGGCAAGCCCGACGCGCTGGTCACGCTGGTCGAGTTCAGCGACTTCCAGTGCCCCTTCTGCAAGCGCGCCGAGGACACGCTCAAGCAGGTGCACGAGACGTACGGCGACAAGGTCCGCGTGGTCTGGAAGAACCAGCCGCTCCCCTTCCACGACCGCGCCGAGCCGTGTGCCGAGCTGGCGATGGAAGCGAAGGCAGAGAAGGGCGATCGCGGCTTCTGGGACGTCCACGACCGGCTCTTCGCCTCGAACCCGAAGCTGGAGGACGCCGACCTCGACGCCATCGCCACCGCCGCCGGCTTGAACCTCGACAAGGTCCACGCGGCCATGAAGAACCACACGTACAAGAAGGACATCGACGCCGACGAAGCGCTCGCCGACTCGCTCGGCATGACGGCGACGCCGAACTTCTTCGTCAACGGTCGCAGCCTCGTCGGCGCCGTCCCCTTCGAGCGCTTCAAGTCGCTCGTCGACGACGAGCTGGCGCGCGCGCAGTCGCTCGCCGCGAAGGGGGTACCGGCCGCGAAGATCTACGACGAAACGATGAAGACGGCAGTCGAGCCGCACGCTGCCGATCTCGAGAAGAAGACGCTCACCGCCGCGCCGAACGCGCCGGCCAGGGGGAACCTCAAGGCCAAGGTGGTCATCGAGGAGCTCTCCGATTTCCAGTGCCCCTTCTGCGCGCGCGCCGAGCCGACGCTCCAGGCGTTGATGAAGGAGTACGGCGACCGGGTGAAGCTGGTGTGGCGCAACCTGCCGCTCTCCATGCACCCCGACGCACCGCTGGCCGCCGAGGCCGCGATGGAGGCTTACAAGCAGAAGGGAAACGACGGCTTCTGGAAGATGCACGACACGCTCTTCGCCAGCCAGCAGAAGCCCGACGGCCTGAAACGCGCCGCGCTCGAGCAATACGCCGAAGGCCAGGGGCTCGACATGACCCGCTTCCGGGCGGCGCTCGACCACCTGACGCACCAGGCGGAGATCGACGCCGACACGAAGAGCGCGGCCGACGCGCAGATCCACGGCGCGCCCGGCTTCCTCGTCAACGGCTACTACGTCAGCGGCGCGCAGCCGCTCGGCAAGTTCGAGAAGGTCGTCGACCGCGCCCTCGCGGAAGCCAAGTAGCGGTAGCCGGGTGAAAGAGGCTGCGCCGTGATACGAAGCCGCCGTGGATACAACAGTCACATTGTCGGCAAAAGCGCGCCTGCACCTCCGGGGCCTCGGTCATCCTCTCAAGCCCGTCGTCCTCGTCGGCAAGGAGGGGCTGTCGGAAGCGCTCGTCGCCTCGGTGAAGAGCGCGCTCACGACCCACGAGCTGATCAAGGTGAAGCTGGGGGAGAACGCCACCACCGAGGATCACGATCGCAAGGCGGTGGCCGCGGAGCTGGCCGCGGCGAGCGGCGGGGAGATGGTCGGACTGCTCGGCCGCACGCTCCTCCTCTTCAAGCGGAACACGAAGAAGCCGAAGATCCTGCTGCCGGGAGAGAAGGCGCCCAAGGTGAAGCCGCCCCCTGGCAAGGCCAAGGCGAACCGCGCCAAGCGTGCGGATCGCAAGGCGAAAGCCACGGCCAAGACCCCGCGAGAAGGCCGCTCGACCCGCGCCACCGCCCGCGTCTCCCGCGAGCTCGAGGGGAAGCCGGTCTCCGATCCGGCCGACGGCGATTTCAGCGACGACGAGACCTGACGAGCTCGGCCACGGCTCTCCTAGCTTGCCGAGACGGGGCGGTCCGATCCAAAGTGCGACGGCGCATGCTCCGTCGCTGGACCCGCTTCGTTCTCACCGCTGCCATGGGCCTCGCCCTGTGGCTGGCGTGTGGCGACGCGCGCGCGTCCGCGCCGATGTGCGATCACCGCGGAGCTTCGGCCAACGCGCCGCCGCCCACGCTCGACACCCCGCAGACGTCGGTCGAGATCGACGCGGTGCCCGGTGCGGTGACGACCGAGTGCGACGCCGGGATGGACGCCGCGGCGGCCCCGGACGACAGCAGCTCGCTCCATCGCGATGCGCCGCGCCTGATCATCGACTCGGACATGCCCGCGTGCTCGCTCCCGCCGGCCGTCCAGCTTGCCTTGCCGTCGGCGAGCTTGCTCGACCCGATCACGACCACGGATGGACCTCGAGCCGGCGAGATCTTCGCGCTCGAGCGGCCGCCGCGCTCGTCGTCGCGCGTCTGAAGCCGACGTTTCTCTAGCTCGCGCATCTCCTCGTTCGCAGCCGGCTCGATCCTCGAGCTGGCTCGCGAGGCCACATCTTCATCCGCCTTCGTCGCTGCGGCGCGCGCTCCTTCCGGGCTCGCCGTCGGCGCCGCCGGCATTCACGCAGTGAACATCAGAAAGAACGTACCTAAAATGGCCAAAGACAAGAGCGTGGCGGCGGACAGACCGCGTCACGACGACGGCCCCGTCGGTGGAATGAACACCGGCGTCGCCGTCATCGGATTCCTTTTCAGCTTCCTCGCCGGCGGCGCCGTCATGTGGGGCTATGACTCCCACGGCGGAAAGACCGCCAGCATCTCGGCGGACAGCACCACGGCGTCCGCCGGTGGCGCGTGGAGCGACGCCGACGCGGCGATCCCCATCACCAGCGCCGACCCGATGTGGGGCTCGCGCACCGCGCCGGTCACCATCGTCGAGTTCTCCGACTTCCAGTGCCCCTTCTGCGGCCGCGTCGAGCCGACGATGCAGCAGCTGAAGGACCAGTACGGCAAGGACAAGATCCGCATCGTCTGGAAAGACGCGCCGCTCCCCTTCCACGAGAAGGCCAAGCCGGCCGCCGAAGCGGGTGAGGGCGTCTTCGCTCTCGCCGGCAACGACGGCTTCTGGAAGTTCCACGACACCGCCTTCAAGAACCAGGGCGCGCTGTCGGACGCCAGCTACACGACGTGGGCCAAGGACGCCGGCGTCACCGACATGAACAAGTTCCAGGCGGGCCTCACCGCTCACACCTGGGCCGACAAGGTCGACAAGAGCAACGCGGCCGGCAAGACCGCGGGCGTCAACGGCACCCCGGCCTTCTTCATCAACGGCGTGCTCCTCTCGGGCGCGCAGCCGGTCGACAAGTTCAAGGCCGTCATCGACCAGGAGCTCCAGAAGGCGCAGGCGAAGCTCGCCAGCGGCACCCCGAAGGACAAGCTCTACGTCGCCATGAGCCAGGAGAACAAGAAGAACGCTCCGGCCGCCAAGGGCGACGACGACGACGACAAGCCGAAGGAAGACACCAAGACGGTGTACAAAGTTCCGGTCGGCGCCTCGCCGGTCGAGGGCAAGAACGACGCGCTCGTCACCATGGTCGAGTTCTCCGACTTCCAGTGCCCCTTCTGCAAGCGCGTCGAGGACACGCTGAAGCAGGTCCACGACGCCTACGGCGACAAGGTCCGCCTCGTCTGGAAGAACCAGCCGCTCCCCTTCCACAACCGCGCGGAACCCTGCGCGGAGCTGGCGATGGAAGCCAAGTCCGAGAAGGGTGACAAGGGCTTCTGGGACGTTCACGACAAGCTCTTCGCCTCGAACCCGAAGCTGGAAGACGCCGACCTCGACTCCATCGCGACCGCGGCTGGCCTCAACCTCGACAAGGTCCACGCGGCCCTGAAGAACCACACCTACAAGAAGGACATCGACGCCGACTCCGATCTCGCCGATGACCTCGGTGGGGGCGGCACGCCGCACTTCTTCATCAACGGTCGCAGCCTCGTCGGCGCGCAGCCGTTCGACAAGTTCAAGGCCGTCATCGACGAGGAGATCGCCCACTCGCAGGCGCTCGTCGCCAAGGGCACCTCGGCGGCGAAGGTCTACGACTCGATCATCGCCGACGGCAAGGGCGCGCCGGATCTCGAGAAGAAGAACGTCGCTCTGTCGCCCAACGCACCGGCCATGGGGAACCTCAAGGCCAAGGTCGTCATCCAGGAGTTCTCGGACTTCCAGTGCCCCTTCTGCGGGCGCGTGGAGCCGACGATCCAGGCGGTGATGAAGGAGTACAAGGACCAGGTCAAGTTCGTCTGGCGCAACAAGCCGCTCCCCATGCACCCCGACGCGCCGCTCGCGGCCGAGGCGGCCATGGAGGCCTACAAGCAGAAGGGCAACGACGGCTTCTGGAAGATGCACGACACGCTCTTCGCCAACCAGCAGAAGCCGGATGGCATCAAGCGCGCCGCGCTCGAGCAGTACGCCTCGGACCAGGGGCTCGACATGGCGAAGTTCAAGGCCGCGCTCGACAACTCGACGCACAAGGCCGACATCGACGCCGACTCCAAGACCGGTGACGACGCGCAGATCAGCGGCACGCCGGCCTTCGTCATCAACGGCTACTTCATCAACGGCGCGCAGCCGCAGGCGAAGTTCGAGAAGGTCATCAAGCGCGCTCTCGCGGAAGCGAAGTGACTCCCGCGGCGTGAAGCCGCTGCAGTGACCGCTGAACGAAACGGCTCGGGGCTTCGCGCTCCGGGCCGTTTTTCTTTGCGGGGTGCGCTAAGGATGCGCGCGTGTTTTCCGCTCGCTCTCTCGCCCGCTTGCTGCCGTTCGCGGCTCTCACGTTCGCCGCCGCCTGCGCGCACAAGACGCCGGTATCGCCGGTCGCTCCCGCCTCCGCCGCGGAGAAGTCCGCCGCGCTGACGAAGGATCAGACCGCGGTCGTCCCCGTCGATCCCGACGACCCGGTGTGGGGCAACCCGACGGCGCTGGTG
This sequence comes from Labilithrix luteola, assembly GCA_026225435.1. Classification (GTDB taxonomy): domain Bacteria; phylum Myxococcota_A; class Polyangia; order Polyangiales; family Polyangiaceae; genus JAMFST01. The sequence goes on along the minus strand of JAMFST010000064.1, from coordinate 4,089 downwards.
ACGGTGGTGGAGTTCGCCGACTTCGAGTGCGTCTTCTGCAAGCGGGTCGAGCCGACGCTGGAGACGCTGAAGAAGACCTACGGCCCCGACCAGCTGCGCATCGTGTGGAAGCACTTCCCGCTGTCGATCCACCCGCACGCCAAGCCGGCGGCGCAGGCGGCGAGCGCGGTGTACTCGGTCGGCGGGTCGACGGCGTTCTGGAAGTTCCACGACGCGCTCATGCCGGAGAAGAAGCTCGGCGACACCTTCGAGGCCGAGGCGCAAGCCGCCGGCGTCAGCGCCGAGCAGCTGCACGCGAAGCTGGCGACCGGCTTCCCTACGGAGCAGGTGGCGCACGACCTGGCGCTGGGCGAGAAGCTCGGCGTCGACGGCACGCCCGCCTTCTTCATCAACGGCGCCTTCGTGTCGGGCGCGCTCCCCGCCCCGGTCTTCCAGGAGGCGATCGACGAGACGATCAAGCAAGCCAAGGCGCTCATCGACAAGGGGACCCCGCGCGACGACCTGTACGTGACGGTCAGCAAGATCAACTACACGCCGCCGGGGAGCAGCGGCGGCGAGGAGCCGAACGAGCCGCCGGAGGACACCACCACCGTGTGGAAGGTGCCCATCGGCAACAGCCCGACCAAGGGCCCGGCCGCCGCACCGGTCACGCTGGTCTTCTTCAGCGACTTCCAGTGCCCCTTCTGCGCCCAGGCCGATTCCACGTTGAAGGGGATCGAGAAGGAGTACGAGGGCAAGGTCCGCGTCGTCTGGAAGAACTTCCCTTTGTCCATTCATCCGCGGGCCGAGCCGGCTGCCGAGCTGGCCTTCGAAGCGCGCGCCGAGAAGGGGGACGCCGGCTTCTGGGATGCGCACGACCGCCTCTTCGCCTCGCAGGTGGATCTCAGCGAAGAGTCGCTCGGGCAGATCGCGCAGGAGATGGGGCTCGACCGCGCCAAGGTGAAGCGCGCCATCGAGCAGCACACCCACCGCGCCGCCATCCAGGAGGATCTGCGCCTCGGCGCCGAGCTCGACTCGGAGGGGGCGCCGCAGACCTTCATCAACGGGCGTCGCCTCATCGGCGCGCAGCCGGCGGGCGCCTTCCGCGCGCTCATCCAGGCGGAGCTCGATCACGCCGCGGCGATGGCCAAGGCGGGCACGCCGGCCGCGTCGGTGTACGCGACGATCATGGCCGAGGGGAAGACCGGCACGAAGCCGCCGCAGAAGACCATCGAGCTGCCGGCGCCGCTCGCCAAGCTGCCGGTGCGCGGCCCGGCGAACGCCAAGGTCTCGATCGTCGAGTTCGCCGACTTCCAGTGCGCCTACTGCATCCGCGCCGAGGCGACGGTGCGCACCTTCGTCGACGAGCACGGCGGCAACGTGCAGCTGGTGTGGATGAACCGTCCGCTCGAGATGCACCCGCACGCGGAGCTGGCCGCCGAGGCGGGGGTCGAGGCCTTCGCGCAGAAGGGGAACGCCGGCTTCTGGCCGCTGCACGACGCGCTCTTCGCCCACGGCGGCGAGGAGCACGGGCTCGAGCTCGATTCGATCGTCGGCTACGCGCCGGCGGCGAAGCTCGATGCGGACAAGATGCGCGCGGCTCTCACCACGGCACCTCCGGGCTCGGGCTCGAGCCCTGACAAGACGACTCCCGGCAAGCACCGTCCCGAGGTAGACCGCGACGCCAAGGTCGCCGACGCAGCCGGGTTCAACGGTACGCCTACGTTCGTCATCGTCGGACCGGCGGGAAAGAAGGCCGCGGGCAGCTCAGCCGAGAACCCGAAGTGGACCGGCTACGTGGTCGAGGGTGCGCAGGACCCGGGCATCTTCCTCCGCGCCATCGACCTCGCGCTCCACGACGGCGAGCCCGCGACCGCGGCGAAGTCGGCCACTAAAAACTAGGTGTGGTACAGCGGCCGTCGTGCTGGCCGCGAGAAAAGCCTCCTCGGGCGTGGCGTTCGCCGCGCTCGTCGTGACCTCGCTGGTCGGCGAGCGGCGCGCGCGCGCGGTCGAGCAGCAGTGGCACGTCGGCGCGGGCGTCGGCGGCTCGGGGCTCGAGGTGGGCGACACCATGCACCTCGGCGTGGGCTTCGGTCTCGACGCGACGTACGGCCTCACGGATCAGTTCAACCTCGTCGCCGAGGTGCAGACGTCGCGCCTCGTGCCGGGCAGCGATCCGGACGTCCCCCACTCCCGCCCCAGCGGCCTCACCAGCGGCGCGGTCGGCGCGACCTACGTGCTCGACGTCCTGCGCTGGGTGCCGTACGGCGGCATCCTGCTCGGCGGCGATCTTTTGTCCGGAGGCGCCCTCCCCGACGCGAAGGGGCTGGCGACGGCTCAGGTCGCGCTCGGCCTCGACTACCAGCTCGATCGCACCTGGTCGGTCGGTGTCGCCGCCCGCGAACATTTCTACGCAACCTCCACCTACTCGTCTTTCACCACCCTCTTCCTCCGCGTTGAATACGCGTGGGGTTGGTGAGTCCACCCCTGTCAGGAGAACTTCCCATTATGACTCGCAATCGCACGCTCGCTCTTCGTCTCGCCTCCGCTGTCACCACCGTCGTCGCCGGCACGCTCACCTTCGTCGGCGCCGAGTCGACGGCTGCGGCCCAGAGCTTCGGCGCGCCGCCCCCCCCGCAGACGTACACCGTGCAGGCCGGCCCCAACGGCGGCTACGTCTCGGGCGGCAACGGCAACTACCGCGCGCGCGTCGAATCGGGGACCAACCCGGCGGAGAAGTTCAGCCGTCAGGGGCACCTGGCGATCAGCAACGACGCGTCCTTCGGCTTCACCGTCGAGGGGAACAACGCCCCGGCGAGCAAGACCGGCGTGGCCTTCGTCATCAAGCCGGCGGCCGACTACTTCGTCATCGACAACCTCAGCGTCGGCGGTTACGTCCGCCTCGGCTTCGCCAACGACGCCGGTGTCGGGCTCAACGACGGTGGCAACACCACCTTCGGCGTCGGCGCGCGCGTCGGCTACAACATCCCCATCGCGCAGAACTTCTCCATCTGGCCGCGCGCCGGCCTCGGGGTGAACACCGCCTCGCTCAACACCACGGTCAACAACGTGGACGTGAGCGTGTCGCAGACGAACCTCACCCTGAACCTCTCGGTGCCGTTCCTCGTCCACCCGGTGGACCACTACTTCCTCGGCCTCGCCCCGGCCCTCGACGTCGACCTCACGGGCGACACGAAGACGACGGCGTTCAGCATCAACTTCGTCGTCGGCGGCTGGATTCTCTGAGCCGCGCGTAGCCGCTCAGGCGGCGAGGCTCTGCAGGAGCCGGGCGGCCACGCGCGCCGCCCGCTTCGGCGTGCTCCAGCCCTTCTTGAAAGGGGCGAGCAGCGGCAACACGTGGTGCCAGGCGAAGATGATGAGCGCGCTCTTCACCTCGCCCGCCGCCAGGCCGGTACCGGGAACCAGACCGGGATCGAAGGCGACGAAGCGGACCCGCTGCGGCGCGATCTCCTTCGTCGGAGCGCCAGCCCGACTTCCTCGCCGAACCTGGTTCAGCGAGTCACTCGAGAGCGCCCTGCTCGCGCTCCTGAAGGAGCGCTGAACCGTCAGGTGGTGATGAAGATGTCGTGGAGCGCGCGAACGGCCAGCTCCGAGTACTTCGCGGCGATGAGGCAGCTGACCTTGATCTCGCTGGTGGAGATCGCCTGGATGTTGATCCCCTCGCTGGCGAGGACGCGGAACATCTTGGCGGCGACGCCGGCGTGCGAGCGCATGCCGAGGCCGACGATGGAGACCTTGGCGACGTCCTCGTCGTAGCGGACCTCGCGCGCGCCGAGGCGCCCCGCGATCTCGTCGAAGAGCGGCTTGGCGCGCGCCAGATCGGTCTTCGACATGGTGAAGGTCACGTCGGCTCCGAGCTCGCCGCCGCGCGCCGCGTTCTGGATGATCATGTCGACCGAGATGTTCGCCTCGGCGATGGCGCCGAACAGGTCGGCGACCACCCCGGGCTTGTCATCGAGACCGGCGAACTGCACCCGCGCCTCGCCCTTGTCGCACGCGACCCCGGCGACGACCACGTCCTCGAGCGTCTTATCTTCTCCGGTCACCCAGGTACCCTCCACATCGCTGAACGACGATCTCACGTGCACG
>JAMFST010000662.1 GCA_026225435.1 Labilithrix luteola | reverse complement strand
GATGCCGGAGAGGATGTCGTCGAGGTCCCCCACCTCGAGCTGGATGTCGCCGTCGTCCTGGGCGATGCCGTCGACCGGAATCGTCTGCGAAGCGTCCGGCTCGAGGTACAGCGTGCTCGTCATCCTCGGGATGGCGGCGAAGTACGATTGTCCATCCGAGGGGACACACGGGTCACCGGCGACGGAGGCGGCGTTCGACCAGATGCGCGGGAGCACGGTGGCGTTGCCGGCGTCGTCGGTGAAGGTGAGCGGCGGCGCCTGGCCGCAGAGGTCGGGGAGCTCGCTGCCGTAGTAGGTGTTCCAGCCGTCGTTGTCGCGCAGCGCGTAGGCGTTGCCGGCGGGATCGGTGACCGTGGCGACCAGCGCGCGGCCGAGCGGCACCGTGATGTCCATGTCCTGACGCGAGCAGCGCGGCAGCGCGATCATCGGCAGACGGTCGTAGCCCGGCCCGCCGCCCGGGAAGGCGATGTCACCGATGTACAATTCGTGGTGATAGGAGAGGAAGTTCGAACAGCCGACGAGGACGTTCGAGTACGGGTCGAGCTCCGTGAGGAACACGTTGAGCGGGAAGGACAGGATGTACACCGCGTCCTGGTCGGGCACGGGTACGGCGCCGCTGGCGAGCGCGTCGTGCAGGATGGCGAGCACGCTCGGCTGGTCGTAGTACGCGCCCGCGTCGCCGCCGTCCGGGCTGCTCGTCGGCGGCCCGAGCGGGAGGGTGACGAGGTCCACCTGGCGCGCCGGCCCCACGCAGCCGCCGTCGTCGCACGCGCCCACCGTGGTCTTGCTCCACCAGTCGCTCGCGGTCACGCTGCTGACGAAGTCGTTCGCCACGCCGCTCATCGGGTCCCCCCCGAAGGTGACGACGACCAGGTGCGGGCTGGCGAGGACCGGGCCCCCGCCGTACGTGACCTGCGGATAGGCGGTGTGCGGACCCTCGAGGACCACGTCGGCGTCGGAGACGTCGGCCACGTCGGCGGCGGCGTCTCGCAACGCGCCGCCGTCCACGGTGGCGTCGGTGGCCGCCGGAGAGAGGGGCGGAGGGTCCGCGTCGCACGCGAGCGGCGTCAACGCGAGGGCGCCGCCGACGAACCCGGCGGCCACGACGACCCCGACGCGATCGAGCTTCCTCATCGACGGGTGCACGCTACCAGACGCGCGAGGAACCAGACGACGCCCAGCACGGTCAACAGCGTGCCGATCGCGCGCACGACGCGCCGCCGCTCCCCCGCCAGACGAGCGAGCCCGGCGAGCACCGGGACGAAGATCGCCAGCGCCACCAGCTGTCCGCCTTCGACCCCCAGGTTGAAGCCGACGACGTTCCGCCCGAGCGGCAGGCCGTGGAGGCCGAGCGTGCGCAGCGCACCGGCGAAGGCGAAGCCGTGCACCAGCCCGAAGAGAAACGCCAGCGGCCAGCCCGACCGAAAACGCGCCGGCACCGGCGCCCCTCGCCTCGTCGCGAGCACCGAGCGAAGCGCGACCGCGGCGATCGACAGGGCGACCAGCGGTTCGATCCACGAAGACGGCGGGCGGGCGATCCCCGTGGCCGCGAGCGCGAGCGTGACCGAGTGCGCGATCGTGAACGCCGTCGCCACCTGCACGAGCTCGAGGAACGACGCGCTCTCGAGCGCCAGCGCGAGGAGGAACGCGAGGTGATCGGGCCCGGCGAGGACATGAACGGCCCCGGTGCGGAGGAGATCGAAGAAGCGAGCGAAGCCGGAGCTCGCCTCCTCTGTGTCGTCAGCACCGGTGGTGACCTGAAACCGCTCGTGTCCGGCGGCGAGCACCACGTCGAGCTCTCGCGGCGCTCCTGCACCCGCTCCCGGCACGGTCACGTGCGCCAGGTGCCGGTGCGTGCCGTCTTGCGCCAGGAAGCCCGCTTGCAGCACGATCACCTCGGCCCCCGCCGGGCAGACGAAGCGCAGATCCACCTCGACGGCGTCCTCCTGCGCCCGTGGTGTCACCTGCTCGTCCGTCTTCCTACACGGGCTGTCATCGGCATCCACGAAGATGAGGTCGCCCGGCGTGACCACGAGCGCACGATCTCTCTCCGCGAAGACGAGGCGTGCCTCGACGACGCCACCGGCCACCACGTAGTCTCCCCGCGACACCCCGACGTCGTGTGCCCATGCCGCTCTGCCGGCGAAGGTCACGGCGGCGAGGATGGAAAGGACGAGCGTCTCGTGTCGCAGCGCCCCTCGCAATTGCCGCCGCGCGTCTCCTCGCGCATCTCCTCGTTCACCTTCACGCCCATCGGCTTCGTGCGCAGTCCGTTCAAGGACAAGGCAGACGCGCCGCGCCAGGGCAACGCCGGTGGCAACCAGGCCGAGGCGACGATCGTGCTCCTCGAGGGGCATGACTACGAGCACGCGCTCGAGGACGTGGGGCTATGGGAGTACCTGTGGATCCTCTTCGTCTTCGATCGCAACCGCGACGGAGGCTTTCGCCCCAAGGTGCTCCCGCCGCGCAGCCTGGGGAGGCGGCGGGGCCTGTTCTCGACCCGCTCGCCGCACCGGCCCAACCCGATCGGCATGTCGGCGGTGAAGCTGGTGGAGGTGCGCGGGCTCGAGGTGCGGGTGAGCGGCGTGGACATGCTCGACGGGACGCCGGTGCTCGACATCAAACCGTACGTTCCTTACGCCGACGCGCACCCCGACGCCAAGGGGGGCTGGCTGACGCCGAGCGATCCGGTGCCGCCGTTTCGCGTGTCCTGGAGCGACGAGGCGCGGCGACAGCTCGACTTCCTCGCGCTCCACGGCGTGCTCCTCGAGGACCAGGTGGCGCGCGCTCTCGCGCTCGGACCGCAGCCCAACGCCTATCGTCGCATCCGCAAAACGGCGCACGGTCACGTTCTGGCGACGAAGGAGTGGCGGGTCGCCTTCACCGTCGACGAGTCGGTCCGCGAGGCGCGGGTCGACCGCTTCTTCAGCGGCTACCGTTCGCGCGAGCTGGCGCTCGACCAGAACGGCGACGACAATCTGGAGGTGCACCGGGTCTTCTCCCAGGCCTTTCCCGGCGCTGTAGCGTCGTTGACGTAGCTCCCGTACGCTGAGCCCGCATGCCGAACGTCCCCGATTACAGCGAGCAGGGCGCGGTCCTGATGCTCGACGAGCTGGTGCGGCGCGCCGTTTCTCGTGGCGCCAGCGACATTCACCTCGAGCCGAAGCACGATCGCCTGCAGGTGCGCCTGCGCATCGACGGCGCGATGGTCGAGGAGCAGAGCGTCGCGCTCGAGTGGTCACCGCAGGTGGTCTCGCGCGTGAAGGTGCTGGCGAAGATGGACATCGCCGAGCGCCGCGTGCCGCAGGACGGGACGCTGGCGCTGGTGCCCGACGGTCAGCGACGGGTCCACCTACGCGCCTCCACGTTCCCCTGCGCGCAGGGGGAGAAGGTCGTCTTGCGACTGCTCCTCGGCGGGCAGCTGATCCCCTTCGAGAAGCTGGGGATGGATCCGGAGATGCAAGTGAAGGTGGCGGAGATCGTCCGCCGTCCGCAGGGCTTCCTCGTCACCAGCGGCCCCACCGGCGCCGGCAAGACGTCGACGCTCTATTCGTTCCTCAAGCTGCTCGACACCACCAAGGTCAACGTCGTCACCCTCGAAGACCCGGTCGAAGTGGAGATCCCGGCCATCACCCAGGGGCAGACGCACGTGAAGGCGGGCTTCACCTTCGCCAACGGCCTGCGCGCCATCCTCCGCCAGGATCCGGACGTGATCCTGGTAGGCGAGATGCGCGACACGGAGACGGCGCAGATCGCGCTGCAGGCGGCGCTCACCGGGCACATGGTGATGTCGACCTTGCATACTGCAAGCACCGTCGAGACCATCGTCCGCCTGGTCGATCTCGGGATCGAGCCGTGGATCGTGGCCAACGCGCTCTCCGCCGTGCTCGCCCAGCGCCTGCTGCGCAACGTCTGCCAGTTCTGCCAGGAGGCGGTGCGTCTCGACGTCGACCTGTGGGACGAGGACGAGCTGCTCGCGCCCAAGGGGACCAAGGTGGTCCGCCCGCGCGGCTGCGCCAAGTGCCACGGCACCGGCTACCGCGGGCGCACCGGCATCTTCGAGGTGCTCGTCAACGACGACGAGGTGGGCGAGCTGGTGAAGAGCAAGGCGTCGCCGCGCGACTACCGGACGCTGCTCGACAAGCGCAAGGTGCCGCGCCTGCGCAAGCTCGCCTTCCAGCGGGTGCGCGAGGGGATCACGACGATCGACGAGCTGTTGCGCGTCACCTGAGGACGCGCTCGATCTCGGCTACTCGCGGAACGAGCCGGAGGTGCGGGCCATCGCCTCGACCTGGTCGGCGAGACGCGTGGTGTCGGCGCCGGCACCGGCGATGGTCACGTGGCCCACCTTGCGTCCGGGCTGTGCCGTCTTGCCGTACAGATGCAGGTGCACGTGGGGCAAGGCGAGCAGCGCCGCGCGCTCGGGCCAGCCGCCGATCAAGTTGATCATCACGCTGGGGCCGGGAGCGGAGGTGTCGCCGAGCGGCAGGTCGAGGATGGCGCGCACGTGGTTCTCGAACTGGCTGGTGACCGAGCCCTCGATGGTCCAGTGGCCGCTGTTGTGGACGCGCGGGGCCATCTCGTTGACCACCAGGCCGGACGGTGTGTCGAACAGCTCCACGGCGAGGACGCCGACGTACTCGAGCGCGTCGAGGATCTGCGCGGAGATGGCCTCGGCCTGTGCCTGCACGCGCGCGGCATCCGCGGGAGTGGAAAACGGCGCCGGCGCGGTCGAGCGGCGGAGGATGCCGCGCTCGTGCCGGTTCTCCACCAGCGGCCAGAAGCGCTTCGTCCCGTCCTTGCCGCGCACGCCGAGGATCGACAGCTCGCGCTCGAACGGCACGAAGCGCTCGACGATCAGCGGCGCGCCGGAGAGCGTCTCCCACGCCGCGGCGACGTCCTCGGGGGTGCGCATCACCGCCTGCCCCTTGCCGTCGTAGCCGAAGTTCCGCGTCTTCGCGACGACCGGAAGCCCGAGCGCCTCGACCGCGTGCTCCAGCTCCTCGTGCGTCGACACGCCGAAGAAGGGCGAGGTCGCGATCCCCAGCTCCGCCACGAAGCGCTTCTCGTTCAGGCGATCCTGCGCCACCTCCAGCGCGCGCGGCGGCGGATAGACCGGCGCGTGCGCCTCGAGGAAGCGGGCCGCGGCCACCGGCACGCTCTCGAACTCGTAGGTCACCACGCGGCAGCGCTTGGCCAGCTCGGCGAGCTTGGCGAGATCGTCGTAGGCGCCGACCACCTGATCGCCCACCTGCCCCGCCGGCGCGCCGCGCGAGGGGTCGAGGAACACGAAGGTCTCGCCCAGCGGATAGGCGGCGAGCGCCAGCATCCGCCCGAGCTGCCCGCCGCCGAGGACACCGATGGTCATCGCGCGTCGGCCGGCGTCACGGGGAGCGTGTCGGCCAGCACCTTGGCCGTCTGCTCGGCGCGGAAGGCGTGGAGCGCGCGCCGCAGCTCGGGGCGAGAGGCGCTGACGATGGCGGTGGCGAGGAGGGCGGCGTTGATCGCGCCGGCTTTGCCGATGGCCAGCGTGCCCACCGGGATC
>JAMFST010000661.1 GCA_026225435.1 Labilithrix luteola | reverse complement strand
TGCGCACCGACGGCGTGCCGGGCCGCGCCGCGCCGAAGGCCGAGCCGGTCAAGCCGGCAAAGATCACCAAGAGCACGAAGAAGGGGAAGGTCGCGCCCGAGGCCACTCCGGCGCTCGACTTCACCGGTGGCGAGGCGGCGCGCCTGCACATGCCGGTCGCCCGCGGTCTCGCCTGCCCCTCCTGCGCCCACACCTTCGAGCCGGCGCGCCCCGGGCTCTTCTCGTACAATTCTCCGCTGGGCGCGTGCGGCGATTGCCGCGGCTTCGGGCGCACCATCGCCGTCGACTGGGACAAGGTCATCCCCGATCCCGACAAGTCGCTCGCCGCCGGCGCCATCAAGGCGTGGAACGGGCAGTCGGCCACCTTCGAGCGCGGCGTGCTCAAGACCTTCTGCGCCAAGGAGAAGATCCCCTTCGACGTCCCCTGGAAGAAGCTGACCGCGGCGCAGCAGGCGAGGATCCTCGACGGCGGCGGCGCCAAGGCCTGGGAGTCGGGCGGCTATCCCGGCATCCGCGCCTGGTTCAAGTGGCTCGAGACGCGCACCTACAAGATGCACGTCCGCGTCTTCCTCGCACGCTACCGCGAGTACGTCGCCTGCACCGCCTGCAACGGCGCGCGCCTCAACGACACCGCGCGCAGCTACCAGGTGGCCGGCCTCGATCTCGCCGGCTGGCACAAGCTCACCGTCCGCCACGCGCGGGAGAAGATCCGCGGTCTCGAACCGCGCGACCCGCAGGGGGCGCGGGTGAAGGAGGCGATCACCGCGCGGCTCGGCTTCCTCGACGACGTCGGCCTCGGCTACCTCACCCTCGATCGCCAGGCGCGCACGCTCTCCGGCGGCGAGATGCAGCGCGCCTCCTTGACCACGGCGCTCGGCGCCGGGCTCACCGGCACGCTCTTCGTCCTCGACGAGCCGACCGTGGGCCTGCACGCGCTCGACGTCCCGCCGCTCTCCGACGCCATGCGCGCGCTCGCCGACGGCGGCAACACCGTGCTCGTCATCGAGCACGACGAGACGATCGTGAAGTCGGCGGAGCGGATCCTCGAGCTGGGACCGGGCGCCGGCAAGCGCGGCGGGCGCGTGCTCTTCGACGGCACCCCCGAGGCGATGAGCACGCGCATCGATCTTCCGACCGGCCGCGCCTGGCACCGCGCCACGCTGGCGGGCGGAGCGCCGCGTGAACCGCGGGCCGCCAAGGGGCACTTGCTCGTGGAGGGCGCGCGCGCCAACAACCTGCACGCCGTCGACGTGCGCCTCCCGCTGGGGGTGGTCTGCGCCGTCACCGGTCCGTCGGGGTCGGGCAAGTCGACGCTCGCCGAGGAGATCGTCTACCGCGCGCTCGCCCGGCAGCTGGGCGACACCAGCGTGACCCGACCCGGTCCGTACGAGTCCATCACCGTCGAGGGTTCGTACAAGATCCGCCGCGTCGCGCTGGTCGATCAATCGCCGCTCGGACGCACCGCCCGCGGCAACGCCGCGACGTACACCAAGGCCTGGGACCGGGTGCGCGCCCGCTTCGCCTCCGAGCCGGAGGCGATCCGCCGCGCGCTCACGCCGGCGCACTTCTCCTTCAACGTCGCCGCCGGTCGCTGCGAGGCGTGCAGCGGCGAAGGGTACGAGACCGTCGAGATGCAGTTCCTCGCCGACGTCTCGCTCCTGTGCCCGGCCTGCGGTGGCAAGCGCTTCAAGTCCGAGGTGCTGGCGGTGAAGCACAAGGGGGTCGACGTCTCCGAGGTGCTCGCGCTCACCGTCGAGGAGGCGCTCAAGCTCTTCGATCCGCTCGAGGAGCGCGACTACGTCCTGCAGCGCGCGCTCAAGCCGCTGGTGGAGGTCGGTCTCGGGTACCTGCCGCTCGGGCAGCCGCTCTCGATGCTCTCCGGCGGCGAGGCGCAGCGCCTGAAGCTGGCGCGCGCGCTCGGCGAGCCGACCGAAGGCACGTTGTTCGTCCTCGACGAGCCGTCGGCCGGGCTGCACGCGGAGGACGCACGCGCGGTGGTGGAGGCGTTGCACGCTCTCGCCGAGGGGGGCGCCAGCGTCCTCATCGTCGAGCACGATCTCGACGTGATCCGCGAGGCCGACTGGGTCATCGACCTCGGGCCGGGCGCGGGACCGGACGGGGGCCGCGTGGTCGCCGAGGGGCCGCCGCTCGCCATCCTCAAGGGGGTCGGGCGGACCGCCGAGGCGCTGCGGGCGGCGCGTAACGGTGTGTCGCTCCGTCCGCACCGGGCCGAGCGCGCGCCGGCGGTGGAGGCGATCCACATCGAGCACGCCCGGGAGCACACGCTCAAGGGGATCTCCACCGACGTTCCGCTGGGCAAGCTGGTGGTGGTGACGGGTCCGTCGGGCTCGGGCAAGTCGTCGCTCGCCTTCGACGTGATCTTCGCCGAGGGGCAGCGCCGCTTCATGGAGACGCTGACCCCGTACGCGCGGCAGTTCTTGCCGATGCTCCCCCGCCCCGACGTCGACCTGGTCACCGGTGTGCCACCGTCGATCGCCCTCGAGCAGCGAACCGCGCGCGGCGGCGCCAACTCCACGGTGGCCACGGTCACCGAGGTGGCGCACTACCTGCGCCTGCTCTACGCCAAGGTCGGCGAGCTGCACTGCCCGGAGTGCGACGCCGTCGTCGAGCCGAGCTCGCCGGACGAGCTGTACAAGCGGCTGATCGCGCGCGATCCGGACGGCTCGGAGAAGTCGACAATCTACGCGCCGGCGGTGCGCGCTCGCAAGGGGACGTACCTCGACCTGTTCACCAACGCGTCGCGCGCCGGCCTGCACACCGCGCGAGTCGACGAGCAGATCGTGATGATCGATCCGCCGCCGAAGCTGGTGAAGACGAAGGAGCACACCATCGACCTGATCGTGCACTACGGGCGGCTCGCCGAGCTGACACGGGCCGTGTTCGATCGCGCTCTGGCCTGGGGTGGCGGCGCGATCCGCGTGGCCACCGGGGCGCCGACCGCCAAGGAAGGCCCGCACGAGGCCGTGCTCTCCACCTCGCGCGCCTGCACCAGCTGCGGCGCCGGTGTGCCCGAGCTCGATCCGCGCTGGTTCTCCTTCAACACCAAGCAGGGGCAGTGCGCCGTCTGCGAGGGGGCCGGCGTGCGCGAGAGCGGCGCGGTCTGCAAGGCCTGCCAGGGGACGCGGCTCTCGCCGGTTCCGCGCCGCGTGCGCATCGCCGACGAGACGTACCCGGCGTTCACCCGGCGCAGCGTGAAGTCGGCGCTGGCCATCGCGGAGACCTGGAGCTTCACCGGCAACGCGGCGCAGATCGCCACCGCGCCGCACACCGAGCTGCTCCGCCGGCTCCGCTTCGCCGACAACGTCGGGCTCGGGTACCTCTCGCTCGATCGCGCGGCGGCGACGCTCTCGGGGGGCGAGATGCAGCGGCTGCGGCTCTCGGCGCAGCTCGGCAGCGGGCTCACCGGCGCGCTCTACGTGCTCGACGAGCCGACCATCGGGCTCCACCCGCGGGACACCAAGGCGCTGCTCCTCAACCTGCGCGCGCTGGTCGACACCGGCTCGACGGTGCTGGTCGTCGAACACGACGCCGACACCATCCGCGCCGCCGACCACGTGGTCGACATGGGCCCCTCGGGCGGACGGCGCGGTGGCCACATCGTGGTCGAAGGCCCGGCGAGCGTGGTGCTCTCCGATCCGGCGTCCCCCACGGCGCAGGCGCTGCGCGAGACCGGCCGGGTGGTGCGCCCGCACCGCGTCGTCCCCGACCAGTGGCTCGAGGTGACGGGAGCGAAGGAGAACAACCTCCAGAACGTCACCTTCCGCGTCCCCGTCGGGCGCATGTGCGTGGTCGCCGGGGTGAGCGGCTCGGGCAAGTCGACCCTGGTGCGCAAGGTGTTCTATCCGGCGCTGCGCAAGGCGCTCGGTCTGGTGAACGACAATCCGCCCGGAGCTCACGGGTCGATCAAGGGGACGCGCGCGGTGCGCCGGGCGCTGGCGGTCGATCAATCCCCCATCGGGCGCACGCCGCGCTCGGTGCCGGCGACGTTCCTCGGCGTCTGGGACGAGATCCGCAAGCTGTACGCGCAGATGCCGCTGGCGAAGGAGCGCGGGTACACCGCGGCGCGGTTCTCCTTCAACACCGGCGGCGGCGGTCGCTGCCCGGCGTGTGATGGACAGGGGGCGATCGTCGCCGAGATGCCCTTCCTTCCCGACGTGGTCAGCCCCTGCGAGACGTGCGGCGGCGCGCGCTTCGAGACCTCGACGCTCGATGTTCGCTTCGTCCCGTCGGCGGTGAAGACCGATCCGGCGGTGCGCGCGCTGGTGCCCGACGCCGGCCTGTCGATCGGCGACGTGCTCCACCTGTCCGCCGAGGACGCCGCCAAGGTGTTCTCCGCCCATCCGAAGATCGCCCGGCCGCTGGCGACCTTGCACGACCTCGGCGTCGGCTACCTGCAGATCGGCCAGGGCTCCAACACGCTCTCCGGCGGCGAGGCGCAGCGCCTCAAGCTGGCGGCCGAGCTCACCGCCGGCGCCGCGCACGAGCCGACGGTCTACGTGCTCGACGAGCCGACCACCGGGCTGCACCTCTCCGACGTGAAGCGGCTCATCGAGGTGCTCGATCGCCTGGTCGCGCGCGGTGACACCCTGGTGATCGTCGAGCACCATCCGGACGTCATCGCCTCGGCCGACTGGGTGGTCGAGCTCGGGCCGGACGCGGGGGAGAACGGCGGGCGAATCGTCTTCGAGGGAGCCCCGGCGCTGCTGGCCAAGGCGAAGACGGCCACCGGTGTGTGTCTGGCAAGCGAGCCGCCCATCGTGGACCCAGCGGCTGGGGAGGCTGCAGCGACCGCCGCGAGCCCCTCCGCGACGAAGCCGCGCGGGGCACAGGCGCGACGTGGCGTGACCACGGTAGACTCGCCGGCATGAGCGTTCTTTCGGTCGACAACCCGTACACCCTGGCCTCCGACGTGGAGGTCCCGCTGGCCGATGACGCTCACATCGGCGAGGTGCTCGACCAGGCGCGCGCGGCCTTCGCCGGCTTCCGCGCCACGCCCATCGCCGAGCGCGTCGCGCTGTGCGAGGCGGCGGTGAAGAGCATGGAGGCGAGCGCCGACTCCATCGCGTCGGACATCACCCGCATGATGGGCAAGCCGCTCGGCCAGGCGAAGGGCGAGGTCGGCGGAATGGCCGGTCGCGCGCGGCACATGATGGAGATCGCCGCGGCGAGCCTGGCGGATGTCCGCCTTCCGCCGAAGGACAACTTCGAGCGGCGCATCGCCCGTACGCCGCTGGGCGTGGTCGTCGACCTCCCCGCCTGGAACTACCCGCTGCTCACCGCGGTCAACGTGGTCATCCCGGCGATCCTCGCGGGCAATGCGGTCATCGTGAAGCACTCGCCGCGCAGCCCGCTCTGTGGCGAGCATTTCGCCCGCGCCTTCGCCGCCGCCGGTGCGCCGGCCAACCTGGTGCAGGCGCTGCACTGCGACCACCCGGCGAGCGAGCGCATGGTCGGCGACGGCCGCGTCGACGCGGTCTTCTTCACCGGCTCGGTCTACGGCGGTCACCGCATCCAGGAGGCCGCGGCGAAGAGCTTCACCCACGTCGACCTCGAGCTCGGCGGGAACGATCCGGCCTACGTCGCCGAGGACGCCGACATCGCCAAGGTCGCCGAGCAGATCGTCGACGGTGCGATGTACAACGCCGGGCAGAGCTGCTGCGCCGTCGAGCGGGTCTACGTGCACGCCTCCCGTCACGCCGAGCTGGTCGAGGCCTGCCGCGCGCTCGTCGACGCCTACGTGCTCGGCGATCCGACCGACGGCAAGACGTCGCTCGGGCCCATCGCCCAGCCGCATCACCCCGGCGAGCTCGCCGCTCGGGTGGCCGACGCGGTCCAGCAGGGCGCGCGCGTGGTCACCGGCGGCAAGGCGAGCGCGGTCGACGGGCGCGGTCGCTTCTTCCAGCCCACCTTGCTCGACGGGATGACCCCGGCGATGCGCCTGATGCGCGAGGAGTCGTTCGGCCCTCTGCTCCCCATCGCCAGCGTGGCCAGCGACGCCGAGGCGCTCGCGCGGATGAACGACTCGTCGCTCGGGCTCACCGCCAGCGTGTGGACCAACGACCGCGACCGCGCCGAGCGCTTCGCCCGCGATCTGGAGTACGGCACGGTCTACATGAACCGCTGCGACGCTCTCGACCCTGCCCTCCCCTGGGTCGGCGTGAAGAGCTCGGGCCGCGGCGTCACCTTGAGCACGCTCGGCTTCGACCACCTCACGCGCCCGAAGGCGATCCACTTCCGCCTGTCCCTCTGAGCGGGTCAGTCCTTCACGAGGTTGATGGTCTTCACCCCGGCCCAGCGCAGGCCCATGCCGTTGCGCTGGGCGTACAGGGTCAGCGTCAGCGCGCTGCCGTCGCCCGACTCGGAGTACCCGTAGACCCACTCGCCGTCGCCGGTCGGATCGTTGTCGAGCTCGACGTAGGGGCCATGCATCCCCGCCGGCGGCGAGCCGAAGTCCGGGTCGATGCTGATCGTCGCCGGCTGGCTCCACGCGCCGCTCTCCGTCTCGTCATCGGTGCGGCCGGTCTGCGCGTACGCGCCGCCGCTCGCGAGGGTCACCGT
>JAMFST010000660.1 GCA_026225435.1 Labilithrix luteola | reverse complement strand
TCGCTCCTGGTCGACTATCTCCTGGCGAAGAATCTCATCGCCCACAACCGCTTCGCCGACGCGGCCCCTCTCTTCGACCGCACCCTGAGCGCCGCGCCCCCGCCGCCTCAGGTACCGCTCCCGGAGCGTGTCCGCCGCGAGAGCTTCCGCGAGCGGGCCATCGCCGCCTGCGTCCTGCGCGACGAGGCGACCAAGACGCAGCTGGGCGAGGAGCTGGCGGCGCCGACGAGCCCGTACGCGGCCCATCGCGGCGGCCGCTACGACTCGGTGCGCCGCCTGCTGGCGCGCTGCAAGTGACTGCCAGCGCTCACAAGCTCGAGAGCTTGCTCCCGATGGGCGTGCCCCATCCGGTCGGGCCGTCGAAGCCCTTGGCGGCCTTGCAGTAGTAGCTCGTCGAGCAGCTGCCGTTGCTCCCGCTGGTCACGTCGGTGAAGTCGCCGGTGTGCTCCCAGATGGCCGACGCATCGATGTCCCCCTTGCCGGCGGCGGCGAAGATGCCGGCGACGAGCGGTGAGGAGACGCTGGTGCCGCCGAACACCGTCCAGCCGCCCGATCCGTAGCTGTCGTAGACGGCCACACCGGTGTCCGGATCGCCGATGGCCGACACGTCCGCGACCATCTTCTTCGTGCAGGTGGCGTCGGTCTGCCACGACGGCTTGCTCGTCTTCGCGCTGCAGCCCGAGCCCCCCTCGCTCCACGCCTTCTCCGCCCAGCCGCGGCTCGAGCTCGACTTCGTCAGGCTGGTCCCGCCGACGCCGATCACGTACTGCCCGGACGACGGATAGCTGACGCCGTACCCGGAGTCCCCGGAGCTGGCGAAGAGCGCGACGCCCGGGTGGTGCCAGTACTTGGTGTCGTCGGTCGCGTCCGCGCTCACCTCGGGCCAGCCGAAGCTGTTGCTCACCACCGTGGCGCCGAGCTTCACCGCCTCGTTCACCGCCGCGCCGAGGTTGGCCGTGCTCTCGGACGTCGCCTCCACCAGCAGGATCTTGCAGCTCGGGCAGGCGGCGCTGGCCATCTCCACGTCGAGCGCGATCTCGCCCGCCCAGTCGGGGTCGGCGCTCGGGTAGCTCCCCTCGACGCCTTTCTGGTTCACCTTCTTGAAGCAGCCGTTGGCGGTGGTGCAGGCGGGCAGACCGAACTGCTTGCGGTAGACCGCCAGGTCCGCCTCCACGCTGGGATCGTCCTGCGCATCGACGATGCCGATGGTCGCGGTGACCGCCTTGGTCGGGATCTTGTACGCGCTCACCAGGTTGGCCGGGGTGAGCCCGGTCGGCGTGGCGAAGGAGACGATGCCCCCGCTGGCCGAGGTGCGCCGCTTGGCGAAGCAGCGCGCATCACCGTCGGCGGCCGGACCGCACACGTCGGCGAAGGGGGCGCTGGCGATGGTGCCCAGCGCATCGAGATCGAGCGCCTCGTCGGCGCCACCGGAGCTCGCCTCCTCGGGCGAGCCGCCGGAGCAGGCGAGGGCGAGAAGGGGAACGGCGACGAGGGGGAAAAACTTGGCGAGGGCGCGGAACGACAGCTTCATGGGAACTCTCCTGGGCTCGGGGCTCGAGACGGGGAGAGCTGTACAAACCTGCCGAAGTACGCGCCGGCGAAATCGGCCGCGCGTGACGTCGATTGTACGAATGTAAGAGGTCTTACCGACTCAGTGGATCCCTGAGCCGTGCATCTTTCGAAACACTTCGGTCAGAACGTTGCCTCGCAGAACGGCGGCATCGGGCGGGCGAAGAGGTAGCCCTGGAAC
>JAMFST010000659.1 GCA_026225435.1 Labilithrix luteola | reverse complement strand
GTTGCCGTCGACGTCGGTCAGGTACGGACCCTGGCCGGACGCCATGAACACCGGGTCGCCGCCCACCGACAGGTTCGGACGTTTGGACAAATCTACAACGCGGGCGGCGACGGTCTCGGGGCGGGCGGTGAGGGTGACGAGGAGCGCGCGGTCGAGCGCGAGCCAGCGGGTCTCCTTGGTGGTGACTGTGCCGCCGCCGAAGGCGATGACTCGCTGCGGCTGGCCGGGGGCGAGCAGCTCGCGGGCCAGCTCGGCCTCGCGCGCGCGAAACGCTGCCTCCCCCTCGCTGCGCCACAGATCCGGGACGCTGCGGCCGGTGCGCTCGGTGAGCACCGCGTCGGTGTCGAGGAAGGGGAGCTCGAGGCGGGCGGCGAGCGCCTTGCCCACGGTCGTCTTGCCCGTCGCCATGAAACCGCTGAGGACGATGGTTCGCGGGGGAGGTCGCATCTTGGTCGGTACCCTCAGTAGGCGGCGAGCTGGGAGCGGTAACCGCTCAGGTTGCGCAGGAGCTCGGTCATCGAGTCCCCGGCGAACTTCTCGAGGAGGGCGTCGGCCAGGGTGAGCGCGACCATGGCCTCGGCGACGACCGAAGCGGCGCCGACGGCGGCGATGTCGCTCCGCTCGAAGGCGGCCTCGAAGGGCTCCTTGGTGTGGACGTCGACGCTGCCGAGAGCGCGGCGCAGGGTGGCGATCGGCTTCATGGCGGCGCGGACGACGAGAGGTGCGCCGTTGGTCATGCCCCCCTCGACGCCGCCGGCGTGGTTGCTGGTGCGGACGAAGTCGTGCGTGTCCGCCTGGTAGGCGATGGGATCGTGGACCTGGCTGCCGCGGCGACGCGCCCCGGCCCACCCGTCGCCGATCTCCACCGCCTTGATCGCCTGGATGCTCATGAGCGCCTGGGCGAGGCGGCCGTCGAGCTTGCGGTCCCAGTGGACGTGGCTGCCGAGGCCGGGGGGAAGGCCGAGGGCGCAGACCTCGACGACGCCGCCGAGGGTGTCGCCGGCGTGAGAGGCGGTGTGGATCGCCTCGCGCATCTTCGCTTCCGCCTCCGGATCGACCGTCGACAGGTCCGAGGCGCGAGCGCGAGCCGCGAGATCGGCCGCGTTCTCCAGGGACAGGGGCGGGCAATCGGCGTCGACCTCGCCGATCGAGCGGACGTGGGCGAACATCGTCACGCCGGCGGCGGCGAGGAGCTTCTTGGCGACGGCCCCGCAGGCGGTGCGCGCCGCCGTCTCGCGTGCGCTGGCCCGCTCGAGGATGTCGCGCAGGTCCTTGCGGTCGTACTTGAGGCCGCCGGAGAGATCGGCGTGCCCCGGGCGCGGCCGGGTGAGCGCTTCCGGAGTCGCCGGCATCGGCGCCGGGGACATGCGATCGAGCCAGCTCTGGTGATCGCGGTTCACGATGGTGAGCGCGATGGGGGAGCCGAGGGTCTCGCCGCCACGAACTCCGGCGGTGATCTCGACCTTGTCCGTCTCGATCTTCATGCGGCCGCCGCGCCCGTAGCCGCGCTGGCGGCGGGCGAGGTCGCCGTCGATGTCCTCGGTGAGGAGGGAGAGGCCCGCAGGGATCCCTTCGATCAACGCGGTGAGGCGAGGACCGTGCGACTCACCCGCCGTCATCCAGCGCAGTCGCGACATGGGATCTGGAAGGTAACATGCAGAGCGGGCTCGACTCCGCTACCTTCGTCCGTCGATGCGCGAGCTCGCCTTCGAGAAGTACGAGGGGCTCGGAAACGACTTCCTCGTCGTCCTGGCCGACACCCTGGCAGACCAGCCGCCGCTGTCGCTCGACCGGGTGCGCGCCTGGTGCGACCGCCGGCGTGGCGTCGGCGGTGACGGGATCCTGGTGGTCGGAGGAGCCGAGGGCGAAGCGATCGCGAGCATGAAGGTGCACAACGCCGACGGCTCGGTGCCCGAGATGTGCGGCAACGGGCTGCGCTGCGTGGGGCTGTCGCTGGTGCGCCGCGGGATCGCCAGGCTGGACGAGCCGTTCGTGGTGGCGACCGGTGCCGGGCCGCGGCGCTGTCGGGTGAGCTCGGCCTCCGGGCTCGACGAGGTGTCCGTCGAGATCGACATGGGGCGCGCGCGGTCCAACGGCGTCGTCGAGGTGACCGTCGGCGGGCGCAAGCCGCGCTGGCTCGAGCTGCACGCCGTGTCGACCGGGAACCCGCACGCCGTGTACTTCGGCGACCTGCCCGAGGAGGAGGTCGATCGCATCGGTGCCGACGTCTCGAACCACGAGGTGTTTCCCGGTGGCGTGAACGCTGGCTTCGCCCGCATCACCGAGGCGACCGCCGACCGACCGAAGCGCGGGATCGACCTCATCGTCTGGGAGCGCGGGGTCGGCAAGACGCTCGCTTGCGGCACCGGCGCCTGCGCGGCCGCCTTCGCCGCCTGCACCCGCGGGGACCTCCCCTTCGGCGAGGAGATCGCCGTGCGCCTGCCCGGCGGTGAGCTCGCCATCACCGTCGCCCCCGACGGACAGGTGCAGATGCGCGGGCCGGCGCGCTTCGTCTTCCGGGGGGAGGCGACGTGAGGTCGAACGAGCGGCCAAGTCTGCTCGTCCTGGTGGTCGGGGAAGACGCCGAGGCCGCGGAGACCGCGGTGCGCGCCATCGAGGCGGAGGGGGACCGCACGATCTTCGCCCACGACGTGGCGGAGGCGATCGCCAAGGCGACCACCGAGCTGCCGGACGTCGCGCTCGTCGACGTGATGACCGAGGCGGGCGCGGGGCTGGCGCTCGCTCATCATCTGCGTGCGCTCTCGCCGAGCATGGGGGTGCACGCGCTGGCGCCGGTCGGGCACCTGGACGTGGCGGTGCAGGCGATGGCCCTCGGGGCGACCGGGCTGCTCGTCTCGCCCGCGTCGGGGGACGACGTCATCCGGGTCATCAACATCGCGCGCGAGGAGATCGCGCGCCAGCGACAGACCGCGGAGCTCGAACGTGAGCTGACGCGGGTGAAGCGGCGGGGGGAGCTGCTCGACCGGGTGCTGCGGCTGGCGCGCGGCTCGGGGCACTCGGAGGCGGTGCGCGCTCTGGTCCAGGCGATCGCCGAGGCGGGCGGCGCGCACGGTGCGGCGCTGTTCGCGGCGTTCGAGGACCGGACCGAGTGCGTGCGGCTCGGCGCGGTGGGCACGGCGCGCACCTTGCCGAAGATCGCCTCGGTCGACGCGCTGCTCTCGGCGGCGAAGGATCGCTCGGCGACGGCGCTGCCGCTCGATGGCTCGCGCGGGCCGCTGGGGTTGACGATCCTCGAGGGGATGGATCCGAGCCGCTCGGCCGAGGTGGCGACGATGGTCGATCTCGCCGCGGCCGTTCTCACCCTCGTCGACGTGCGCGAGCCGCAGACCGGCGAGAGCGCCAGGGTGAGCGAGCAGTCGGGGCGCATCTACAGCGCGGCCTATTTCCGTGACACCGCCGCGCGCGAGGTGGACCGCGCGCTCCGTCACACGCGGCGGCTGTCGGTCGCGGTGCTCGTCGCCGACGGGCCGTTCGATCGCCAGGCGGTGGAGGGGGCGGTGCACGTGGTGGTGCGCGACACCGACGTCTTCGCCCGGCTCGAGGACCAGACCTACGGCCTCCTCCTGCCGGAGACTCCAGGATGGGGCGCGGCTGCGTGTCGCCGGCGGATCCTCGAGCGCATCGCGGCGCGCGACGGCGGGCGCATCTCGCTCGGCGTCGCCACCTTCCCCCACGACGGTCTCGATCTCGAGCGGCTGCTCTGGACCGCGGGGGCGCGGGCGCACGAGCAGGCCAGCTCGGTGGTGCGGGCGCGCGATCTCGACAAGCAGCCGCTCGGCGAGATCGTCGACGCGCTCCTCGCGCGGCCGATGCTCGACGTGGGGGTGTCGTCGACCTATCCGCTCGACGTGAGCGAGACGGCGCTCCTCGCGCTCAGCCTGGGCGCCTGCCGGGAAGCGCGACGCGGCGGCGCGGCGACGGTGATCGTCAGCGCGCGTCTGGCCGGCGCCGTGCGCGAGACGTTGCGCGACTCGAGCGAGGTCATCGTGCGGACGGTCGATCTGCAGGGGCTGCCCGGTTGCGACGACGTCGACGCGGTGGTGGTCACCGCCGAGCACGGGGTGTGGGCTTGCTGCGGGCGACGCCAGCGCGATCGCTTCCGCGGGGTGCACGCGGCCGATCCGCTCCTGTGCGATCTCCTGTCCGAGCGCCTCCAGCAGGTCAGCGCGCCGCCGGTGAGCGGCGCGGCACCCGCACCCTCGGGGGGAGGCGGCGCGTGACCACGCGGGTGCTCCTGGTGGACAGCGACACCGATGCGCTCGCCGACGCGGCGGCCGCCCTCCGGCGTCGCGGCTATCACGTGCAGATCGCCGTCGACGAGACGAGCGCCGAGGAGCGGGTGCGCTCGTCGAGCTTCGACGTGGTGGTCGCGCCCGACCGGATCCTGACGCGGACGTCGGACACGCCGGGGACGCGCGCGCCGGTGCGCATCGTCAGCGACGGGGTGAGCCTGCGGATGGCCGACGCGGCGAGCGTGGTCGCCGGTGTCGAGGCGGCGTCGGGGCCGGTCTCGTCGTCGACGGCGGCGCTCGGCGAACCGCGCGAACCGCGCGAGCCGCCGCGCCGACACGGCTCCGGTACCCTGCGCGCCGGTGCGCTGAGCGATCCGCAGATCGAGCAGGGGCTGCTCGCGACGCAGCCGCTCGACAAGCTGGTGGCGCAGCTGGTCGCCGCGCGAGCGAGCGGTGTCATCGCGCTGCAGATGGGGGTCAGCGGTGCCGTCCCGGATGCCAGCGGCAGCTACGCGCTGCTCGGCGAGATCCGCCTGCGCGAGGGGGAAGTGGTCGAGGCGCGGCACGGGCGGCACTCGTCGATGAAGGCGATGGCCCGGCTGCTCGCCCTGCGCGAGGGGCGCTACGTGTTCCGCCGCGAGCCGCCGCCGGCGGAGCCGCGCTCGGGGCCGGGGGCGCCGGCGAGCGCCGATCTGTTCCGCGCTGCCCGCCAGCGCGCGCTCGACACGGCGCACCTGCGCCAGCTCCTCTCCGCGCGCGGAGGCGGGGTGTTCGAGCGCAGCGACGTGCAGCCCGCGCCGGGCGACAATGGCGCGAAGCTGACCGGGGCCGCGCACGTCGTCTTCGAGCGGCTCGGTCAACCGACCGCGCTCGACGAGCTGCTCGAGGAGCCGACCTTGACCGACGACGCCATCCTCGGCGCGCTCCTCGATCTCGAGGCGTCGGGGCGGATCACGCGGCACGCCGGCGGGAGCTTCCGGCAGCCGGCGTTCACCGAGGAGGAGCACCTGGAGCTCGCCGAGCGCGTGCGGCGCCGCGCGTCGTCGGGGTACGCGCTGCCGGTGCGCATCGTCTTCGCGGCGACGCCGGGCCGGCTCGGCGGGATCTCGCACGTGCTCGGTCGCTTCGCGGAGTCGCGGCCGCTCCCGCCGCCGTCGATGCTGGTGGCGCCGTACCCGCTGGCGCGGCTCTCCTTCGCCGCCGACGTCACCCTCGATCTCGTCGCGCTGCCGCTGGTGCCGGCCTACGCGCCGCTGTGGCCTCTGTACATCGCCGGGGCGCATGCGGTCATCGTGCTCGACGAGGCGGCGCGGCAGCCGCTCGATGCGGTCTGCGACGAGCGCGGGATCGTGCGGGTCGAGGCGGCCAAGAGCGTGGGGGCGGCGGCGGGCAGCTCGGTCGCGCCGGAGGAGATCAGCGTCGCGCTGGTGGCGTCACTCGTCCGCCGCGCGCTCGACAGGTAGCGGCTCCGGGTGACTCGTGACGTACGCGCCTGCGAGAACCAGCGCGGCGCCGCCGACCATCGCGAGGCTGAGCGGTTCGTGGAGCAAGGTGGCCCCGAGCAGCGAAGCCACGATGGGGGTGAGGAAGTTCCCGATCGTCCCGCGGGTCGCGTCGGTCCGGCCGATGAGGACCGCGAGCGCCACGTAGGCGAGGCCGGTCCCCAGCGTGCCCAGCGCGACCATCGCCGCGAGCGCTCCCCAGGCGAAGTGCGCGGCGGGGAAGCTGGCGATGGCCACGGGGAGCGAGAGCACCAGCGCCACCATCTGCGCGCGGAAGAGGACCGGGAACGCGCCGTAACGACGTTGCAGCGGCGGCATCACGTTCATCGAGACGCCGTAACAGGTGATGGCCGCGACCAGCATGAGGATGCCCGGTGTGTCGGCGGTGGGATGCGCGCCGCGTGACGCCGAGAGCGCGACCAGCGAGACACCGGCGAAGCCGAGGACGAGCGCCAGGGTGCGCCGCGCGCTCGGACGACGCCGCTGGAAGATCACGCCGACCGCGGCGGTGGTGAGCGGGACGGCGCCGTTGATGATCCCGGTG
>JAMFST010000658.1 GCA_026225435.1 Labilithrix luteola | reverse complement strand
GGACTGCGGCTAGGGCTTCACCGCCGGCGACGCAGCGGGCGGCGGCGCGGACGAAGACCAGGCCAGCAGCTTGCCGATCCCAGTCCCATCGCCGTAGGTGACGTTCAGCGCCGGCAGACCGGCGGCGGCGTCGGCCGATGCGCAGCGGTCGTCGTCGAGGCTGGTATCGTCGTCGATCCGAGTGCTCGTGTACTGGTCGAAGTACAGCGCCGTGTGCGCGTCGTCCTTCGAGATGCCCCGCGGGAGCGCACCCTTGCAGACGATGTCATCGTAGGCGCCGACCTGGCGCGTACGGACGATGACGCCGTTGCCGTCACGCTCACGCTCCACGCGCGTGCCGGTGGTGTCCTTCGCCACGCAGGCGGCCCTGATGGCCTTCATCTTCGGGCTGATCCGAGCAACCAGCGCCGCCCAGGCGCGGGCCGTGCTCTGCGCGTCTGCGACGCGCTTCGGGCGGCTCGCCTCGCATTCTGAGCTTACCGCCGCGAGCCGGGCCTGTTCGTGAGCCTGCTGGGCGGCAACGACGGCGTCCTTGCGGGCCTGGATCTGCGCCGCGTTAGCTGCACGCGCGGCGTCGACGCGAGCCTTTACGGCGGCCAGCTGGTCAGAGGTAACTGCGCCTTGCGGCGCCGCGGTCTGAGAGTGAGCGGAGGAGGCGAGTAGGGCGACGGTGAGCACGGCGGCCACCGAGGAGAGTCGTCGGAGCATTCTCCAGAAGAACGGCCGAAATGCCGTTCCGTCCAGATGGGCTCATGTGCGCCACGGTCGATTTCGCACGTCCTCTATTCTGACTATTGACAACCCTGACTGTTGGCAACATGCTCCGAGCACGATGACCACGCCGCTCAACCCCTCCAGCTTCCCCGCCGCTGACAACATCCCGTCCTTCGCCAAGGGTTTCGCCACCGCCCGCGATCGACGCCTGCTCGTCCGACTGCTCGCCCGCACCGAAGAAGCCTTCGAGAGCGGCGACCGCATCGACTTCGAGGTGTTCGCCGCGGCGACCGCCTGCCGCCTGAACATCAACATCGCCGGCATGGGCCTCGCCGTGACGATCTGCGCTCTGCGTGACGCCGCCAAGGAGTCGGTGATCCTCCCGCCGCCGTACACCACCCCGCTGCCGCCGCGGCGCCACCTGACGCCGGCCAGCCTCCCGGCCTTTGCCGCGGCGACCGTTCGCCCGGGGGTGGGCCAATGAAGCTGCTCGCGTTCATCGCCGTGCTCTGCGCCGGCTGCACCATCAACTTCGACGAGCAGCTCGAGCTCGAGGAGACCCCCTCGATCTCGCTGAGCATCGACGCCGGGGCGCTCGTCGCCCCGACGAAGGACGCGGCCGCCGATGCTGCCACGCGCGACGCCGAGACCACCGAGGTGGACCCGTGAAGCGCTGGCTCTCTCTGTCGTTCCACCCGCTCGCGCTGCTGAAGGAGCCAGGCCTCCGCAACTCGCCGACGATGACCAGCCGGCTCGAGACGCGCGCGGCCATCGTCGGTCACCTCGAGACGGGGGCGAAGCGCGCCGGCTTCTTCGTCGGCCTGCCCTACGTCCGGGACGTCCACGCGGCGCGCGTCGCCCTCCGTCGCCTCGAGCGCGCAGGGCTCGTTCGCCGCTCGCACCGCGGTCC
>JAMFST010000657.1 GCA_026225435.1 Labilithrix luteola | reverse complement strand
GGCGACACGCTCCTGCGCGAGGTGGCCGAGGAGAAGTTCCACCACGCGACCGACCACACGCAGGAGAGCGCCGCCTGGCGGGCGACGCGTGACGGGGTGCCGCTCCGCGCAGCGCTGCGCGACGTGCGCGACGCCTCCGCGCGAGGAGACGACGCCGACCTGATGGCCCCCATCCTCACCGCCCTGCGGGTCGAGGCGACCTTCGGCGAGATCGCCGGAGCCATGCGCATCGGCGCGGGCGAGCCGGCCGACCCCTTCGGGAAGGTGGTGGTGCCGCTATGACGGCCACGCCCGCGACGATCAGCCCCGTGCGCATGCTCATCGGGATCCTCGGGCTCGATCAGCACGAGACGGGCGCGCTGGTCGTGAGCCGCGCCATGATGGAGGCGGGCATCGAGGTCATCTACCTCGGTCGCTTCCACACGCCCGAGAGCGTGGCGCGCGCCGCCATCACCGAGGACGCCGACGTGGTGGGGATCAGCTGCCACTCCTGGGAATTCCTCGACTTCGTCGACGACCTCGTCGCCCGCCTGCGCGAGGCGCAGGTTCCGCTGATCATCGGCGGCTCCGTGCTCACCGAAGGGGACGCCCGCGCCCTCAAGGCGAAGGGCGTGGCCGACGTGTTCGGTGCCGGGAGCTCGTTCGACGCGATGGCGACACGCATCACCGAGATTGGCCACCAACGCCGGCGCGCCGAGACGGGGGCGAGCCGATGACGACCGATCTGCAGAACCTGAGTCAGCTGTTCTCCGCCACCGCCGAGCGCCATCCTTCCCGCGAGGCGGTGGTCGAGGACGATGTCCGGCTCGACTATTCCGCGTACCTCGCGCGCGCACGCCGCGTCGCCCGGCGGCTCGTGGCACACGGAGCTCGCCCTGGTGACCGGGTTGCGCTGCTCGTGCCGAACGGCTGGCGTTGCGCGGTCGCCTACGTCGGCGTGCAGCTGGCCGGCGCGGTCGCCGTGATGGTCAACACGCGCCTGGTCGGCTCGGAGGTGGCCTTCGTCCTCGAGAACAGCGGCGCGCGTCTGGTCGTGAGCGACGACGAGCTGCGCACCAAGCTCGCCGACAGCGAAGCCGTCCCCTTCGTCCACGTGGAGGCGCTCACCGACGCGGCGATGGACGACGAGGCGGAGACGAACGAGCCGCCGCTCCCCGGCCTCGCGCGGTCGCGCTCCGATCTCGCCAACATCCTCTACACGTCGGGCACGACCGGGCGGCCCAAGGGGGCGATGATCACGCACGCCAACCTCCTGGCCAACGCGCATCGCTTCGTCGCGCTCGGGTCGTTCGGGCCGGACGATCGGACGCTGGTCGTCGCGCCCATGTTCCACGCCACGGCGGTGCACTCGCAGCTCCCCGGGTTCGCCCTCGCCGGCGGCGCGCTGGTCTTCGGTGGCCCTTTCTCGACGGAGCGGTCCCTGGCGATCCTCGCTCGCGAGCGAGTCACCGTCTTCGTCGGCGTGGCGACCATGCTCGGCCTCATGCTCCGCCACCGCAGCTTCTCGCCTTCGAGGCTGGCGACGTTGCGGCTCTTCATCATGGGCGGCTCGCCGGTCCCCGTGCCTCTGCTCGCCGAAGGCATGGCCACGCTGCCCGCGCTCCACTTCGCCAACGTCTGGGGGCTCACCGAGGCCACGTCGATCGTGACCTGGTGCGCCCACGAATCCTGGATCGAGCGTCCGGGATCGGTCGGACCGGCCGTCGCGGGGGTGGAGAT
>JAMFST010000656.1 GCA_026225435.1 Labilithrix luteola | reverse complement strand
CCGTAGCAGTTGTCGCACTCGAAGCAGTTGCCGCACGACAGGCAACGACGCGCCTCGAACAGTGCATTCGATTCATCGAGCCCTCCCAGCACCTCGTCGAAACTCGACTGGCGGCGGATGATGTCGAGCACTGGCTGCACGGTCTTCGGCGCATCTGTGTAATACCAGGTATTCAGAAGATCGGCGCGCGCGAGCTGGTGATGCGGCGCGGTCCGGTCGGCGTGACGGTGCACGGCGCGCACGACATGGGGCGAGAGCACCGCACGCTGGTCGCGCTGGCGCCGATGTGGACCAAGTCGCCGCGGCCGGTGGCCTACTGCGAGGACCTGGCGGTCGTGGGGGCGAAGTTCTACCTGATGGAGCGCGTGGAAGGCGTGGTGCTCCGTCGCGACACCACCGGCCTCTTGCCGGAGACGATGCACCGGCTGTGCGGGAGCCTCGTCGACACGCTCGTCGAGTTTCACCAGATCGACTACGAGAAGGCCGGCCTGGGGCACATCGGTCGCCCGGTGGGCTTCCTCGACCGGCAAGTCTCGGGCTGGATCGAGCGCTACGAGGTCGCCAGGACCGACGAGGTGCCCGACGTGCACCTGGTCGAGCGCTGGCTGGCCGCCAACATCCCGACCAGCCCCGCGCCGACGCTCCTGCACAACGACTTCAAGTACGACAATGTACTTATGGACAAGACACTCACCGGGGTCGTCTGCGTGCTCGACTGGGAGATGACCACCCTCGGCGATCCGCTGGTCGATCTCGGCGCGTCGCTGGCGCTGTGGCAGCAGGAAGGGGACGCGCCGGATCTCATGGCCGCGCGCTTCGGCCCCACGCACCTGCCGGGGAACCTCACGCGCTCGCAGGTGGCGCAGCGCTACGCTTCGAGGACCGGCGCCGACCTGTCGAAGCTCGACTGGTACTACGTGCTCGGTCTGTACAAGATGATCGGCGCGCTGCAGCAGCTGTATCGCCGGTACGTGCTCGGCCACACGAAGGAGGAGCGGTACCGCAACCTCGCGGTCGCCATCCGCGGGATGGCGGCCGAGGGGCGGCGCGTGATCGAGCAGGGCGGGATCGAACGCCGCGCGTTCTGACTGCAAAAAAACAGGCCCGGCGGCATTGATACCCATTTGAGACAAAAAGGGCGCCCGGAGCTTGAGCTTCGAACGTTCGGCGCTAGGGACCACGCCATGCGCACTCTCAAGTCGCTCCTTCTGGTCCCCACTACTTTTTCACTCGTTTCCCTCGTCACCGTCGCCGGCCTCGCGGCGTGCAGCTCCGACGATGACGGCAGCACCGATCACGACACGCCCGACGGCAGCATCGATGCGTCGAGCCGCCTGGACTCCGGAAGCACCAGCCACACGGACGGGAGCGCCGATTCGACCGCCGACGCGGGGCGCGACGCCAGCCTGGCCGACGGTGGCACGCTCCCGGACGCGGGACACGCCGACGCCGGCGACGCGGCGAGCGATGGCGGCGGGTGGACCGTCGAGGCGTTGCCCATCACGGACATCCTCTACTCGGTCGGCGGCACCGGCCCGAACGACGTCT
>JAMFST010000655.1 GCA_026225435.1 Labilithrix luteola | reverse complement strand
GGCCGGCGGGCAGGCGGGGGCCCGGATCGGCGGCGACTGGATCCCCGACTCCTACGTGGCGGCAGAGGCATGACGAACAACACCGATCCCGAGCTGACGCTCGACCTCTACCGGCGGATGCTCGTGATCCGCAGCGTCGAGGACCTCGTCCAGGGTCAGCGCGGCCGACTTTCCTCCGAGCTCCAAGGAGCAGCGCGCGAGACGCTGGCCGCACATCTCGGCGACCCGCCTCCCGGCGGCAACCGTGCCGGTGAAGCTCACCTGGTCGACCTCCGGCCGCCGAACGAGGTATTCGCCCGTCTCGCTGCCACCGGGGACGACATTGAGGACGCCGGGGGGAAGCCCCGGCCTCGGCACATTCGGCGAGGATCTGTGCTTCGAGCGGCGCAGATCGACGCGTTGCGTCGCGCGCTTCTCCAGCGCACGCCGCCGCGGTCGTCGTGCCTGAGTTCGCGTCGACGCGGCGTTTCACCTCGAAGGGACCACCGGCGAAGTTGGTGCCGTGCCCCGCCGAGGTCATGAAGACCACGTGCGCCCAGTGCTCGCGATGAACGCCGCCTTCGCGTTCGAGGCGCACGCGTTTGCCGGTGGGGGTCGTTAGGAGGGCTGCCTGGCCTGCGCCGCCGCCACTGTCCCGCGGGTGACTTGCGTTCAGCACGCTGCTCGACGCGAGCCGGTCTCAAGACCCTGCTGGACGCCCAGACGAATGTACGGCGTGAACCACCGGTGAACCACGACAGGTCGAAAAGGTGGAGACTACGGAGCCGGTGGAAGCGCCGGCTGCGTCGCGTAGTCCTCGAATCGGCCGAGAAAGAAGCCGTTTTACTAGTGGGCCAAGACAGACTTGAACTGTCAGCCAACGGATTAAGAGGCGACGGCCGCAGAGCGCGAGCGGGCGCGAACGGCCGATTTTGCGAGGTTCTCGCTCGCGGTGACGGCGGCTGGCGACCGCTCGAACCACCCGTTTGCACCCCATTTGCACCTTGACCCGCCTTCGGCGCGAACTCGGGGATGGCTCGGTCGAGGGGCGTGAACCAGGCGAGGCCAAGCTCGGCAGCAGTGCGCGAGGCTCGCTTGTACAGGTAGAGCATCTGGGAGGATCGGTGCCCTGTGCGGTCGGTCACCCAGGCTTCCGTGCGACCGGTGCCGAGCGCCATCGTCACGAAGGTGCCTCTGAGGTCGTGCACGCGAAGGCGTACCCGGCCAGGGATGGGGTCGATCAGCTCCTTCCTGGTGACGCCGGCGAGCTGCAGCTGGGCGCGGAGGCGCTTCGCCATGTTGAAGCGGGAGCCGAGAAGCGCAGCGGGGAAGACGGCCGGAACCTTCTTGGCCTTCCTCCCACGCAGATCCTTCCACGCCTTCAGCGCGAGGCGGACGTCCGCGCCGAGCACCCATGTCCGCGGGTCGTCGGTCTTGTTCTTGTCGAGGCGGATGACCCCGCGTGCGAGATCGAGCTCCGACCACGTGAGCGCGAGCGCCTCGCTCACACGGAGCCCCTCCCGAACAAGGACACCGAAGAGCAGCCGGTGAACCAGTGGCACCCCGCGGCACTGCATCAGGGCCAGATCTTCGCTCGGGTACAGCCACGCCTTGGCTTTGTCCGTCGAGCCCTTCGGCAGCCAGCCCTTCGGGATCGGCAGCGTCGGCATCAGACGGAGCGGGTACACCGCGTAGCTGAGGAGCTTCCGCAACGACTGCGCGTAGTGCCGGCGTGTAGCGGGTGCTTCGGCGCTCTTGGGCAGCGCGGCCATGACATGATCAAGGTCGTCGAGGGTCACCGTAGCCACGACGCGGTCGCCGAACTTGGCCCCGTCCGGCATGCGGATTTTCCCGAGCCATCCCAGGATGCGCTTGTCCTCGCCACTCGTCGTCTTCGTCTTCACATGGTCCGGGTACTGCGCCGCCAGCTCTCCGCTGGTCCAGAGGTCCGCCAGATCAAGGAACGTGATGCCGTCCCGGCGGACACCGTGCAACTTGGAGAGACCCGGTTCCTTGCCGGAGACGATGCGTGCGACCAGACGCTCGATCTTGCGAAGCTCGTCCTCCGTTGCCGCCCCAGCGTCGCGGATGACGTTCGGGATGGTGGCGGCATACCCACCCTCCCGAAGCGAGTTCACCATGCGCGCGATGGCGAGACGACGCCGTTCGGCACTCTCGTCGTCGGCGCACGTCGTGAGGAGCACGCCCTTCCGGCGCCCACCCCCCACTGAGAACTGGGCGAAGTAGCCCGTCGGGGTCTGCCGAAGGGTTCCAGCGTTCTGCACGGCGGGCTTCCCCGAACCTGATTGACCGAACACCAACTCGCTCATCAGATAGACCTTCCTCCCGAGGTTGCGTCAGCGAACCGTAAGCCAGAGTTGGACCGGCCGCAGCTCTCGTTCCTTCTACCGCCCGCGTTGCCACAGTGTAGGGCTCCCCATAGCGACCGCCGAACATCGTCATCGTCAAGGTCATCGCCGCCTGCTCGTGTCGGACTGGGAACGGGACGGGGCCCGCGCGACTGAAGCCAAGCATTCACTGCCGAACGAGGGGCGAGCCACCGGCGGCCGACTCGGACCGCAGTCGTCGACCTGGACGCCGAGCGAGCGAGGCGGCCGGGGCGATCGTAGCTGGGTGCTCGCCTCGCGGATCGGCGCGCGAGGCCGCGGATGTCGCCCTCGCCACGCGCGAGGTAGTGGCGGTTACGACGTTGACGCGGTTGTGTCCGCCAAACGCGATGGCCTCGAGCGGTGAAGGAATAGCGAGCCCCTTCTCCGCCGGGACGAGCGTCTTGTACACTGAGAGCCGACAGAACTGCGGCCGCTCCGGGTGGAAGCCGGGCGGCCTCGAGAAGCACGAGAGAGGTGCTCCGGTGACGAAGAGTAGCAGGGCGACGAAGACACGCGCGCGCCGCAAGGCGAGGGTAGTTGCGGCGGCGCCCGACATCATCGGCGAGCTGACGCCGTCTGATGTCGAAGACGAGGAGGAATCGTGGGCGTTCCCCTACCGTGACCGCCTCGCACACGAGTGCGAGCAACAGTTCACGCCCGGCGAGCAGCTTGGGATGCTGGCGGAGCGGTTGGCACGTGCGGCTGTCGGGCGGGCGGAGCCGCGTGCGGGCGAACGGACCCGTGGACCGGAAGAGGTTCACGTGCTCGTCAAGCGCGCGGATCCAACCCGCACCGGGCGTTCAAAACTGCCTCGTCCCGATGTGATTGCGGCTCGCGTCTTGACCGCGCTGCACACGGCTCTTGAGGCCAAGGATGAGTCCGCGCTCCGCGGCGCGAACCGCTGGGCGCAGACTTGTCTCGAGCGCTCGGACGTAGC
Organism: Labilithrix luteola; assembly: GCA_026225435.1. GTDB lineage: Bacteria > Myxococcota_A > Polyangia > Polyangiales > Polyangiaceae > JAMFST01. Next base: position 410 of record JAMFST010000655.1, on the reverse strand, counting down.
GAGCCCGAGTACAAAGAGAGGCTCGCGTCTCCTTAGTCGTTCGAGCATCGCCAAGCGCCTACGCCAGGCCGCAGGTGGAGCCCTGCTGCGACTCGAGATGGAGTTGCCCAGAGAAGTGTTCGTGTGCCCGGGCGATGATCCGAGGGCCAACCTGGAAGCCCAACGCATTGCAACCGCGATGGCGGGCATGATGGGGCTCTGCGGTCTCGCGTCGTCGGCGCGCGGCGTTGCGCGGCTCCGAGATCAGATCATCGCGGACTTGCGCGACGATCCAACGCATCCGTTTGGTGCACATCGCCAAGACGAACGCTACGAGCCGCCGTCGCGCCTGCGCGCGCCGCGCGCGTGTTCGTGGTGTGTTGAGAGGCTGCTCCACATGGCGCTCGTGGCGTTCGAGGTGACGAAGGACT
>JAMFST010000654.1 GCA_026225435.1 Labilithrix luteola | reverse complement strand
CTGCTCACCATGTCGGTCCTGGTCGGCCTGTCCGTGGGTCACCTGACGCAGGGCACGCTGGTGGCGAACCTCGGCTTCGGCGAGGTGAGCTTTCCCGCGCCGGTCCGGCACGGGGAGACCATCTACGGCGAGACCACCGTGCTCGACAAGCGGCTCTCGCGCAGCAGGCCGGGGCAGGGCGTCGTCACCTTCCAGCACATCGCGCGCAACCAGGACGGTGTGGTCGTCGCCAGCGTCACGCGCACCTCGCTGATGCGCTGCAAGCCACAGGAGACCAAGCCGCAGGACGCGTCATGACTGCCCGCGACCTGCCCACCCCCGCGCTCCTGTTCTGCCCCGCCGACCGGCCGGACCGGTATCAGAAGGCGGTGGACGCCGCGGACGTCGTCGTGCTCGACCTCGAGGACGCGGTACCGCCCGCGGGCAAGGCCAAGGCGCGCGAGGCCCTGGTCGCCACGCCGATGGACCCGGAACGCGTCATCGTGCGGGTGAACTCCGTCGCGAGCCCGGAGCACGCGGCGGATCTCGAGGCCCTGCGCGCCACCGCGTATCGCAGGGTGATGCTGGCGAAGACGGAGGACGCGCGGCAGCTCGCGACGATCGCCGACCTGAGCGTCGTCGCCCTGTGCGAGACGCCGCTCGGCGTGCTGAACGCGGCCGAGATCGCCGCCGCGCCCAACACGATCGCGCTGATGTGGGGTGCGGAGGACCTGATCGCGGCGATCGGTGGGCGTACAAGCCGGTTCGCGGACGACGGCCGCTATCGGGACGTCGCGCTGCACGCGCGCTCAACCGTGCTGCTGGCCGCCGCCGCGTATGGACGGCCGGCGATCGACTCCGTCTACGTGTCGATCGACGATCTCGACGGACTCGGTGCGGAGGCCGAGGACGCGGCGGCGTGCGGCTTCGCGCTCAAGGCGTGCATCCATCCGCGCCAGGTCGCGGTGGTGCGGCAGGCCTTCCAGCCGGACGAGGCGCAGGTGCGGTGGGCGCGTCGGGTGCTGGAGGCGGCCAGCGACGGCGGGGTGACGTCGGTCGACGGGCAGATGATCGACGCGCCCCTGGTGCGTCAGGCGGAGGCGGTGCTCGCCTCGCTGCGGTGAGTGGGAAAACTCCCGGCGGGAGCCCCCGTTGAGCGCCCTTATTCGGTCAGCCCGAGCTCCCGGGCGATCAGCATGCGCTGCACCTCGGACGTGCCCTCGCCGATCTCGAGGATCTTCGCGTCCCGGTAGAACCGGCCCACCGGGTACTCGTTCATGAAGCCGTAGCCGCCGAAGATCTGGGTGGCGTCCCTGGCGTTGTCCATCGCGGCGTTGGAGGCGGTGAGCTTGGCGATCGCGGCCTCCTTCTTGACGGGCTTTCCGGCGAGCATCAGCGCGGCCGCCTGGTAGTAGGCGACGCGCGCGGTGTGCGCCCGCGCCTCCATGTCGGCGATCTTGAACTGGATCGCCTGGTAGTGCGCGATGGACTTGCCGAACGCGGCCCGCTCCTTGGCGTAGCGCAGGGACTCGTCGACGCAGCCCTGCGCGAGGCCGACGGACAGCGCGGCGATCGCGATGCGGCCCTCGTCGAGCG
>JAMFST010000653.1 GCA_026225435.1 Labilithrix luteola | reverse complement strand
GTCGGGATGGTGCTTGTCTTCGTCATCCAGTTCAACCCGAGCGCCGGCAAGAAGAGCGCGTCGATCAACCAGACGTGCGTGGCCACGGTGAAGGGCTGGTGTGTTGGTCCCAAGGACCTGCAGGCCTCCTTCCGCCTGCTCGCCCCGCGCGACCGGGAGATGACCACCGCCCAGACGAACCAGCTGAAAAAGATCGCCCTCGACGGGCTGGTCGAGCGCGAGCTGCTCACCCACGAGGCCGACCGCCTCGGGATCACCGTCAGCGACGGTGAGGTGACCGACAACATCTTCGACGGGATCCTGCACGTGAGCGTCCCCAGCGACGACCCGAGCAAGGTGTCCGGTCTCGGCGCCGGCGACGGCCGCCGCTACGCCAACTTCCGCGACTCGAAGACCAAGCTGTTCGACAACAAGATCTACGAGCGCACCATCAAGAACCTCGTCGGTCGCTCGCCGGCGGAGTTCCGCGAGGAGCAGGCGCGCGAGATCGTCGCCGCCAAGGTCCGCGAGCTCGTTCGCACCCCGGTCCGCGTGAGCGAGGACGAGGCGAGCCAGCGCTACATCGACGAGAAGAGCCAGGCGCAGGTCGAGCAGTGGGTCTTCCGCAACGGCTACTTCAGCCACTGGGCCGCGCCCGCGACCGAGACGGAGCTCGTCGCCTTCGAGGCGGACGCCACCCACAAGGGGGAGATCGACACCCTCACCGAGGGGCGCAAGAAGGACAGCCTCCCGGTGGCCGGCCACCTGCGCCAGATCTTCGCGCGCATCGGCTCCAAGACGGACGACAAGCAGAAGGGGATCGCGCTCAGCAAGATCTCCATCGCCGCGGCACGCATCAAGGCGGGCGAGGCGTTCGCCGACGTGGCCCGCGACCTCAGCGACGACAAGTCCAGCGCCCTGCGCGGCGGCGATCTCGGGGACAAGACCGACTCGCTCTCCCCTGAGGTCAAGGCGGCGACCGACGCGCTCAAGCCGGGCGAGGTCACCTCCCAGGCGATCGAGAGCGCCCAGGGCTACCACCTGGTGGAGAAGGACGACCCCACCACCAGCAACGACATCGAGGCGAAGCTCCGCAAGGACGCGCGCGTCGAGCTGTTCCAGAAGAGCCGCGGCGCCGATCTGGCGAAGAAGGCGGCGGACGATTTCTCCGCGGCGATCAAGTCCGGCAAGGACGCGAAGGACGTGCTCGCGGCGCTCTACGCCTCGCTCGACAAGAGCCACCCGGTGCCGGCCCTCGTGGCGGTCAAGGCGCTCCCCGCCGAGGCGCCCGCCGCCGACGCCGGCGCCGAGATGGCGACCGACGCAGGTGCGACCGCTGCCACGCCGAAGAAGGCCGCTCCGGCCGCCAAGCCCGCGCCGCTCGCCGAGGACTCGATGTACGACGCGGCGACCGATCCCGAGGCGCCCAGCACCGACACGTCGACCAGCTTCAACAAGACCGGCGACGCCTTCCCCTCGCTCAGCCCGCAGGCGGCGCAGAAGGTGAACGAGTTCGCCTTCACCGCGAAGGAGAACGAGGTCACCGCGCAGCCGATCGCCTCCGACGAGGCCTTCACCGTCCTGCGCGTGAAGCAGCAGAAGCCGGCGACCAAGGAGGAGTTCAACAAGGACAAGCCGCAGTACATGGCCTCCCTCCTCGCGCTCAAGCAGGCCGAGGCGCTGGCGACGTACACCAAGCGCCTCCTCGACGCCTCGCGCGCCGACATCAAGATCGACGACACCATCCTGCACCCGCCGACCCGTGACGGCGGCGCGGAGCCCACCGACGAAGACGAGGAAGCCCCCTGACGACGTCGACCGCTTCTTCCGCGGGCCGGGAGCTCCCGGCCATCCCGTACCGCACGGTCACCCTCCCCAACGGGCTGGTGACCATCGTGGTGCCGCGGCACGAGCTGCAGCGGGCGCACCTGGCGCTCTACGTGCGGGTCGGCTCGCGCTTCGAGGACAAGCAGACCAACGGTCTGAGTCACTTCCTCGAGCACATGCTCTACCGGGGCACGCCCCGGCTGCCGTCGGCGCACCAGGTGAACCTCGCGTTCGAGCGGCTCGGCGGGTTCCTCTACGCGGCGACCCACACCGACTTCGGCGTGTTCTCGGTCACCCTCCCGCCGGAGTCGATGGACGAGGCGTCGTCGCACTTCGGTGAGCTGCTGCGCGACCCGCTCTTCGCCGACATCGAGATCGAAAAGGGGATCGTCTGCGAGGAGATCCTGGAAGACCTCGACGACGAGGGGCGGCAGGTCGACGCGGACAACATCTCCCGCGCGCTCATCTACCCGACGCATCCGCTGGGGTTCACCATCACCGGCGACGAGACGCGGGTGCGCTCGTTCGACGACGCGATGCTGCGGGCGCACCATGCCCGGCACTACGTCGCCAGGTCGAGCGTGCTGGTCTATTCCGGGCCGGTCGACGAGGACGCGGCGCTCGCCATGGGGGAGCGCGACTTTGCCTGGATGCCGGCGGGCGAGCGGATCGTCGGCGGCGTGCCCGAGCACACGCAGAAGAAGCCCCGCTACAAGCGCGTCGAGAACTCGTCGAGCCAGACGGAGCTGCGCGTGTGCCTGCGGGCGCCGTCGGAGCACAGCCGCGAGCGGCCGGTCATCGAGATGCTGATGCGCATCCTCGACGACGGGATGTCGACCCGCCTGTACCACCGCATCTGCGACGCCGGCGGCCTCTGTTACGACGTGTCCGCGGGCTACGACGGTTACGAGGACGACGGCATCATCGACTTTGCCGCCGGCGTCATCCACGAGCGCGCTCCGCTGGTCACCCGCGAGATCTTGAAGATGCTCGACGAGCTCGGCGAGACCGGGCCGACCGAGCAGGAGATGGACAAGGCGCGGCGACGGGTCGCCTGGGACACGCGCGGGATGCTCGACTCGGCCGAGGAGCTCGGTGGCGTGTACGCCGGCGGCTACCTGTTCGGCCGCTTCGAGACACCGGCCGAGCGGCTGAAGGCGAACCTCGCCGTCACCGCCGATCAGGTGCGTGTTCTGGTGCGCTCGATCGCGCGGCCGGAGAACCTCAACGTGGTCGCCGTCGGGCTCGTCGAAGGCGACGCGGCCAAGCGACTGGCCGACGACGTCCGCGGCTGGAAGGGCCTCGTCTGACGGTCACGCGGTCGCGGCGGTGAGGATCTGCTCCGCGAGCTCCGCGGGGTGGGTCCAGTGGATCATGTGGCCAGCGTCGGGGATCGACGCGGTTCGCAGATCGCGGAAGGCGGTGAGGCGGTCCGCCTCGTCGGTCGGGTGGTACCCGGTGGCGCCGCCGGCGATGAAGAGCACCGGCGCGGTGATGCGCGCGGCGTGCGCCTTGTACAGCTCGGCGAAGTAGGGGACCGGCGCGGTCATGCGGTGCCGCGGATCGGCCCGCCACACGTACGCGTCGTCGGTGCTCTCCGGATCGGCGCGGATCATCAGCTGGTCGAGCCGCGTCGCGAGGATCTCGGAGGGCACGCCGGGATGCCCGGTGCAGAGGCGACGGAGCATCCCCTCGCGCGGGGACGGGCGCGAGGTGGAGAACTTGGGATCGCCCAGCTGATCGAGCCACGTCGCCAGCCGCTGCGCACCGGCGGGGAAGGTGCTGTGCGGCGGCCCGAGCCCCTCGATGTTCACCAGGCGAGCGACCCGCGCAGGGCGTGCGCCGGCGTACAGCGTGGTGATCGTGCCGCCCATCGAGTGACCGACGAGCGTGATGGGAGCGCCGTCGGGGACGAGCTGATCGACGAGCCCGGCGAGGTCGGCGACGTAGTCGGGGAAGTGGTAGTACGAGCCCGCCGGCGCGCGATCGCTGTCTCCGTAGCCGCGCATGTCGGGGGCGATCACGTGGATGCCCGCGGCGGCGAGGCGCTCGGCAACCAGGTCGAAGGTGGCGCCGCTGTCCATCCAGCCGTGCACGAGCACGAGCGGCCGCATCTCCTTCGCGGAAGGCGCGGCACCAGACGAGGTCGCCGGCCATTCGTGAACGCGGAGCGAGAGGCCATTCGTGTGGAGACGACGGGAGCGCACGGCGGCAGAACGGAGCACGCCGGGCGCAAGGTTGTCGATGTCCGCGAAGCAGCTCGAGCGCGGAGTGGTTTCGACGGCCACGAGACGGCCCGGGACTGATAACGTGTCGCGTCACCATGGCGGCGACCGAAGCGACGAGGACCAAGCATACTCTCACGTTGATTCCGGGCGACGGCATCGGCCCCGAGGTCGCGACCGCGACGCAGCGAGTGATCGAGGCGAGCGGCGTCACCATCGACTGGGAGGTGCACAACGCCGGCGCGGAGGTGGCGGAGAAGCGCGGCACCACGCTCCCCCCCGAGGTGCTCGACTCGATCCGCAAGAACAAGGTCGCCCTCAAGGGGCCCATCGGCACGCCCATCGGCAAGGGCTTCCGCTCGGTCAACGTGACCCTGCGCCAGGCGCTCGACCTCTACTCCAACGTCCGCCCGGTCAAGAGCCTGCCCGGTGTCGAGCCGCGCTTCGAGGGGACGGACATCGTCATCGTCCGCGAGAACACCGAGGACCTCTACGCCGGCCTCGAGCTGATGCTGATGCCGGGCATCGCCCAGTCGATCAAGCTCATCACCGAGAAGGGCTCGCGGCGGATCTGCGAGTACGCCTTCGACTACGCCGAGCGCATGGGGCGCATGCGTGTCACCGCCGTGCACAAGGCGAACATCATGAAGATCACCGACGGGATGTTCCTCGAGGTGTTCCGCAAGGTGGCCCAGGCGCACCCGCGCATCGAGCCGGCGGAGATGATCGTCGACGCCTGTGCGATGAACCTCGTGCGCAACGCCAACAAGGTCGACGTCATCGTCACCGAGAACCTCTACGGCGACATCCTCAGCGATCTCGGGGCAGGCCTCGTCGGCGGTCTCGGCATCGTCCCGGGCGCCAACATCGGCCAGGACGCCGCCGTCTTCGAGGCGGTCCATGGCACGGCCCCGGACATCGCCGGCAAGGGGCTGGCGAACCCCACGGCGCTCATCCAGAGCGCGGTGATGATGCTTCACCACCTCGGCGAGAGCACCGCAGCGAACAAGATCGAGAAGTCGCTCCTCGAGCTGTACGCCCGCGCCGAGATCCGCACGGGCGATCTCGGAGGCAGCGCCACCACCGACCAGTTCACCGACGCGCTCAGCAAGCTGATCGCCACGACCTGACCAGCGGAGCCCATGTCCGAGCACGACGCGTTCGCCTTCCTCCTCGCTCTCGCCATCCTCCTCGGAGCGGCGCGGCTGCTAGGGGAGCTGGTACGCAAGCTGGGCATGCCGCTCGTGGTCGGCGAGATCACCGCCGGCATCATCGTCGGACCGAGCATCCTCGGGAAGATCGCCCCCGGCGCGGTCACCTGGTTGTTCAGCGGCGCCGCTCCCAAGGCGGCGCTCAACGGCTACATGCAGATCGCCGCGGTGCTGCTGCTGGTCGTCTCGGGCACCGAGGTGGACATCGCGCTGGTGAAGAAGCGCGGCCGCAGCGCGCTCCTGGCCAGCTCGCTCGGCGTCCTCTTCCCCATGATCGGCGGCGCCATCCTGGCGTCACTCCTGCCGGACAGCGATCTGGTCGATCCGTCGCGACGCTGGATGTTCGTCGCCTTCCTCGGCATCGCGCTGTCCATCTCCGCCTTGCCGGTGATCGCCAAGACGCTGCTCGATCTCGGCCTCTTCAAGACGGACGTGGGCCTTCTGGTCATGTCGGCGGCGATGATCGACGACCTCGTCGGCTGGATCGCCTTCTCGCTCCTGCTGGCGCCGATGCACGGCGGCCACGTGGAGATCGCCCAGCTGGGGATCACCCTCGGCGGCATCGCGGTCTACGCGCTCGTCTGCATGTTCGCCATCCGCCCGGCGATCCATCGCTTGCTCGGGCGGCCGTCGTTCAAGAGCGAGGCCGGGCTGGCGCAGACGCTGCCAAGGCGTCAGCGAGCCGTCCCGGTTGCGCTGGTAGCAGAGGCCCGCGCCGTCGATGAGCTTGGTCGGCCGCTTGGCGCGGTTAATGGCGATGGCGTTGAGCGCGTGCTTC
>JAMFST010000652.1 GCA_026225435.1 Labilithrix luteola | reverse complement strand
GGCGCGAGCGTGCGCGGCGCACCAGGTGGCGACGGCGCGCTCTCGTTCGTCGAGGAGGTAGCCGTGCGCCTCGGGCTCGGGCTCGAGCGGCGCCGGCTCGTCGACCAGCTTGCCGCTCTCGTCCACCCACGAGAGGCTCACGTCGGCGCCGAAGAGCTCGTGCAGCTGTCGCGCGACCACCGCGCGCAAGGCCGACGGAGCGCGTGCTCCGACGAGCTGGCGGGTGAGCGCGTAGAGGCTGGCGGTGCGCTCCTCGCGCGCGCGCACGGCGGCCGATTGCTCGCGCAGCCGCTCGGTGAGGCTGCTGATGACCAGCGCCACCACGAACATCACGGCGAACGTCAACGTGTGCTGCACGTCGGAGACGGCGAAGCTGTAGAACGGCGGGACGAAGAAGAAGTCGAGCGCGAAGACGCTCACCAGGCTGGCCGCGAGCGACGGACCGTAGCCGCCTTGCATCGCCGTGAGGATGATGCCGAGCAGGTAGGTCATCACCACGTCGGGGAGGCGCTCCGGCCCGAAGAGGCTGGCGACGCCGGTGGCGAGGACGACCAAGCCCGCGGCGGTGCTGTAGGAGCGCAGCCGGGTCTTGCGGAGCGCGGCGCTGATCTCGCTCGTCGTCTCCTCGCCTTCGCGCGGGCGTACGGACGGGGCGCGGGCGGCGGTGTCGGCGCCGGAGATGACGTACACGTCGATGTCGCCGCTTCCGCGCACCATCTGGTCGAGGAACGAGCGGCCGAAGAGATCGCGCCAGCGCGCGTGCGTCGGCTTGCCCACGACGATCTTGGTGACGTTGTGGGCGCGGGCGTAGCGCAGCGTCTCGTCGGCGGCGTTGTCGGCGCTCGCGGTGACGGCGCGGGCCCCGAGCTCCTCGGCGAGGCGCAGGTTGGCGGCCAGCTGCTCGCGGGCGCGCTCGCCGAGGCGCAGCGACGCCGGCGTCTCCACGTACAGGCCGATCCACTCGGCATGCAGGCTCCCCGCCATGCGTCGCGCCGCACGCAGCAGGCGCGCCGACGCCGGGCTCGGGCTGACGCCGACGAGGATCCGCTCGCCCGTCGCCCACACGCCTTCGATCCCGTGCTCGGTGCGGTAGGTGCGCATCTGCGCGTCGACCCGCTCGGCCGTCCGCCGCAGGGCGAGCTCGCGCAGCGCGATGAGGTTCCCCTTGCGGAAGAAGTTCGCCGTCGCGTGCGCCGCCTGATCGGGGAGGTACACCTTCCCCTCGCCGAGCCGCTCGAGGAGCTCGTCCGGCGGCAGGTCGATGAGCCGCACCTCGGTCGCCTCGTCGAGCACGCGGTCCGGTACGCGCTCGCGGACGACCACCCCGGTGACCTGGGCGACCACGTCGTTGAGGCTGTCGACGTGCTGCACGTTCAGCGTGGTGTAGACGTCGATCCCCGCGTCGAGCAGCTCCTCCACGTCCTGCCAGCGCTTGGCGTGGCGCGAGCCCGGCGCGTTGGTGTGCGCCAGCTCGTCGATCAAGATGAGCCCCGGACGGCGGGCGAGCGCCGCGTCGAGATCGAGCTCCTTGAGGACCACCCCGCGGTGCTCGACGTCGCGGCGCGGCAGCATCTCCAGCCCGAGGACGAGCGCGCCGGTGTCGTAGCGGCCGTGCGTCTCGACGATGCCGACGACCACGTCGCGCTTCAGATCGCGCTCGCTGCGCGCCGCCTCGAGCATCGCGTAGGTCTTGCCCACGCCGGGCGCCGCACCGAAGAAGACGATGAGCGTGCCGCGCGCTTCGCGCCTCTCTGCGGCGGCGACCTGCCGCAGCAGCTCGTCAGGATCGGGGCGTGTCGAGACCATCCAGTGCCAGGTCGAGCTCGAGGACGTTCACCGCGGGTTCCCCGAAGATACCGAGGAGCGGGCCGTCCGTGTGACGAACCACCAGCGCGCGCACCTGTTCCTCGGCGAGATGACGCACGCGGGCGACGCGCGGCACCTGGTAGAGCGCCGCCGCCGGGGAGATATGCGGGTCGAGACCGCTGCCCGACGCCGTCACCAG
>JAMFST010000651.1 GCA_026225435.1 Labilithrix luteola | reverse complement strand
CGACTGCGGGGTCGCGGCCGATGGGGTCGCCCCTCACCGAGACGGCGGCGTCGTGCCGAAGGGCGATGGCGGCGTCGTTCACCAAGACGCCGGCATCTCGAGCATCCCGTGCGCTGCCTGCCGATCGAAGATGGCGAAGGCGCGCGGGTCGTTGGCGTACCCGCGGGAGATGCAGGCGCGCACCGCCGCCGGCCGCGCGACGAAGGCGAGCACGCTGCGCGCGCCGGACACCAGCTGCAGCTCGCGCATCACGTCGGGGCGCGAGGGATCGGCGGTGACGACGCTGAGCACGTTCTGCTTGGCGTCGAACATCACCGGGCAGACGCCGAACGTCTCGGCCACGCGGCGCGGGATCATCTCCAGCGTGGCCCGCGGCACCTGCGCGCGCTGCAGACCGTCGGTGGTGACGAAGCGTGTCTTGTGGAAGGCCGCGAGGTGCTTGAGCAGCTCCGCCTCGTCGAGGATCGCCAGGTCGACGATCGCCTCCTCGATACGTTCACCGGTGCTGGTGACGTACTCCTGGATCGCGCGCACGTCGTCCTCCGCGATGACCCCGGTGCTCGCGAGGATATCGAGGACGCTTCGGTGGGGGGAGGACGTGGCGGGCGTCAACGCGGCGGACCTGAAGCTTAATCTACGCGCCGCGCGCGTGCGCGTCCATGCGAGCGCGCACGTGACTCGTCAGGAGATCGAGGGCGACCTTGTTCTGCCCCCCCTCCGGAATGATCACATCCGCATACCGCTTCGAGGGTTCCACGAAGGCGATGTGCATCGGCCGGACCGTCTCGTAATACTGCTTTCGCACCTGGAGAAACGTGCGCCCGCGGTGCTCCAGGTCGCGACGGATGCGACGCATGAGGCGGATGTCTGCGTCGGTATCGACGAAAATCTTCACCTCGAAGCGCTGGCGCAGCGCCTCGTCGGCGAGCACGAGGATTCCCTCGACCAGGATGACCGGGGCGGGGGCGACCGGCGTCCCTTCCGGGGCGCGGTCATGGTGCTGGAAATCGTAGGTGGGGCGGAGGATGGGCTCGCCGCGGACCAGCGAATCGACGTGCCGCGCCAGCAGATCGAGCTCGAGAGCGTCGGGGTGGTCGTAGTTGACCAGCTCGCGCTCCTCGAACGGCAGATGGCTCTGCTTGCGGTAGTAGTGGTCCTGCTCGAGCAGCGCGACCTTGCCGACGGGGAGGGCGGCGAGGATCGTGCGGGCGACGGAGCTCTTTCCCGAGCCCGAGCCGCCAGCGATACCCACCACGAGAGGGGTCACGACCTCGGACGTCGTCGTCATGGGGTGGTGTCATACCCCGGAGCCGTGGCGCTGAGGCCACTGGGATCGGTCTCGCTCGTCCCTTCGGTCTTGCAGCTGACGGCCGGCTTGCCGCCGACGCTGCCGCCGCTCGGCGTGCAGGCGAGCACCAGGACGATGGCGTCGTCGGGGTGGCCGTCGGCGTTGTCGTCGGTGCGGGCGCGGATGCGTCCGTGCTCCGCGTCGTCACGGGTGAAGGTGAACTGCCAGCGCTCGGCCCAGGGGAGCTTCGCCGGCACGCAACCCGACCCCGGCGGAAAGAGCTCGTCCCCCTTGAGCACGTGCGGGGTGGCCGACAGGGCCATCGTCGGCGGGATCGGTCCGGCGCTGGGGATCATCCCGCCGAGCGACTGCGAGCAGGTGGCGATGGCGCCCCCGAGCTCGGTGACCGCGTAGATGGCCTGATCGCGCTGGCCGGTGGCCGAGCGACGACGGAAGCCCCAGAACGCGAGCAGGATGTTGACGAAGATGAAGCCGCCGACGGCGAAGGCGAAGAGCAGCTTGCGGTTCTTCGCGTCGCTGTCCGCCTCGTCGAGGTCGCTCGGGTTCATGCCGCCGCTCATCGCTGCGACCCTTCGAGCGCATCCGACAGGCGGGTCACGTCGAGGTTGCGCCCGGTGAGCACGATGAGCACGTCACCGCCGCGCAGCTGCTCGGGCAAGCCGCCGAGCACCGGGGTGAGAGCGACGGCCGCGGAGCCTTCGAGCACCAGGCCGAGCGACGAGTAGGCGAAGCTCATCGCCTCGGAGATGGCCGTCTCCTCGACCACGAGCACCCCGGCGATGGCCGAGCGCGCGCGCGAGTAGCCGCTCGGGCTGATTCCCCCTTCGAGCCCCTCGGCGAGCGTGGCCTTCCCCTCGAGACGCTCGATGGCCGATCCGCGCGCGAGCGAGTCGGCCATGGCCGGCGACGCCTCGCTCTGCACGCCCCAGACGCGGCGCACCTGGCCGAGATCCTCGTGCGCCTCGTGGGCGAACGCAGCGGCGACACCGGTGGCGAGACCACCGCCGCCGAAGGGGAGGAGG
>JAMFST010000650.1 GCA_026225435.1 Labilithrix luteola | reverse complement strand
TCAGCTACAACACGCAGGACGGGCTCGATGCGCTGCACATCGGCGGCCCGGGATCGACGATGACCGACACGCGGGTGCTCGCCTTCGGCAACGAGGGGCAGCAGCTCAAGGTGGGCGGCGCCACCGCGACCATCGAGGACAGCGTCATCGTGGGCAACTGCGAGGCGATGACCACCCAGGAGATCCCCGGCACGCCGAGTGGCTTCGGATCGAAGCTGGCGGCGCCCTGCCGGGCGGGCAACACGGCCGTGCTCATCAACGTCACCCCGGGCGACCCCGCCACCTTCCAGTTCAACACCGTCTTCGAGGCGGGCGCCATCGGTCTCGAGGTGGAGTACGCGACCCCGGATACCGGCCCGACCAACACGCTGAAGTACAACGACAACCTCTTCGTCGGCTTCTACAACGCGGGCAGCGAGGAGAACGCGACGAGCATTTACAGCAACACCGATCTGAACATGCTCACCAACGCCGGCGCGAGCTGGACGAACAACGCGACGTTCGGCCAGCGGAGCAACTGGACGTGCCCCGCGCTCGGAGAGAGCAAGGCCATCTGCACCGACCCTGGGCTCACCGACGAGACCTACCATCCGTTCGGCTATGGCAACGTGGCGCCGACGGCGAGCAGCGCCTTGAAGGGCGTGGGCGTGGCCATCCCGGGCATCACCACGGACATCGACGGGACGACCCGCGCGAGCTCGCCGACCATCGGCGCGTACGAGTGAAGCGGAACACGTCAATCCGCGCGTCGGCCGATGCGACACGGCAAGACCTGGCCCGCCTCCCCCGCGACGGAGAGCCGGCCCCTCGCCTTGACGTTGTCGCTCCGGACGCCGACGGGACCGCGTAGCCGATCCGCCTCGGGCGTGAGGTTGCCCCGCCAGACGAGAGCCTCGTCGATGAAGACGTCGAGACGAGGACCGTCGATGCGCGCTTCCACGACGTGATCGCTGCCCGCGACGATCGCCGGAGGGTCCGCGCGTTCCACGGGCGCCACGGTCGTGTACCCGTGCTCACCACACGCGGCGGAGGTGGACTGACCGGGGTTGTGCTTCATCGCGACGACCACATCGTCGACAGGCGAGAGCCGCCACACCACCTCCAGCACGTTGCAGGGGTCCTTCGCCCGGAGCTTCAGCCCGATCTGGCGGTGGACGACGCCGGACCCCGGCGCGCTCACGCGGTCGGTGGAACCCACGTACTCGAAGGTGAGCCGAGCACCGCCTTCGCTGGCGGCGCCGTCCACGGCCCGGAACGTCGGGCCCAGGGTGATGAACGCGCCGTCCACGCCCGGCGACACCGCGCCGCTGGTCACGCAGAGGTCCGCGAACGGCACCTCGCGCCACGCGATCGCGGCGTCCGCGTCGACGCCCTCGGGAGCCGTCGGCGCGCGAGCGGGCGAAGCCGCCGGGGGCGCCTCGACGGTGACCGGGGCGGCCGGCGGCGTCGCACGGCCGCGATGCTCTCCGCGGCTGCAGCCGACAGCGCAGCAGCCGGCGAGGAGCAGCGGCCTCATGGTCACGCGCGCGCCGCTCGTGAGACCGGCCGTCATCCCACGGGTGTCCCGCGGTCACGCCTGTCGACACTTAACCAAGGCCAAACGGATGCTCTCATCGCCACCTGTCTCGATGGGTGAGTGCCCGTGGACGCGCGAGAGCAGGCGGCGCGGCGAAGGAATCTGCCTACGTACGCGAGCCGACGGCCGCGTGGCCAACCTGCGCGAGAGCGGCGATGACCGCGGCAGCAGGGTCCGTGGGGAGCTCGATCGATCGCCAGGCGACGTAGCCATCGGGGCGGACGAGCGCGCCCACTGCGGGAGGGGAGAGGAGACCTTCGCCATCGCCGACCACGCCGTTCGTCAGTGCTGACGACGTCGCGGGCGCTCAGTCGTGCGTCGTACGGACGAGCACCGGGACGCTGAGCGCGCGCTCGTCGGTCGCGCCGCGCTGGACCCGAGCGTAGACGCCGGCCGCTTCTCCCGCGACGAGGTACACGCCGTAGTTGGTCGCTTCCCCCGCGGCGTCGACGCTGGCGGCGAAGTAGCGCTGGGCTACCCAGCGGCCGGTGCGCGCGGTGGCGAGCGACAGCGTCCACACGCGCTCGTCGACCTCCGCCCCGACGACCACCTCGCTCCCCTCGGCGCCGTAGTCCGCCTTCAGCACCCACTGCGCCCGCTCCACCTCGAGCTGCTCGCGGTGGAGCGACTCCATCCGCACGGTGTACGGCACGTGGCGGTCGATGATGGTGCGCGAGGCCTCGCTGAAGTCGCTGCGGTGCTCCCACATGAAGGCCATCGCGCGCTTGTTCTGCGGCAGCACCGAGCCGAACGGATTGACGAAGACCGCGGCGTCGACCGCCGCTGCCCCCAGCGCCGCGCCGAGCGCCTCCTGCAGCGGCTCGCGGTCAGGCAGCGTCTCGTCACGCCAGGGGGACTCGCGCTCGCCCCACCAGTCGGTCTTGTAGTGCCGCAGGGCGATCCCGATCGGCGCGTCGAAGAGGTGCAGCCGTCCTTCGCGAAACGCGAGGTTCTGCGGCGCGCCGAGCACCACCTGGCAGCCGGCACGCTCCAGCCACTCGCGGTACAGGCGCACGAGCGCGAGGTCCTCGGTCATGTCGGTCGGGTAGACGATGCCGACGTGGCGTGCGTCCACTCCCGCTGCCTGCGCCAGCGCGCCGACCATGCGCAGGAAGCGCGGCCCGAGCTGGCGGTTCGGATCGATGAGCTGCGGGTGCTCCGCCGCGACCAGCGCGTTGAGCGCCACCGCCTCGGGCTCGCCGGTCGGCGTGTCGCAGTTCAGCTCCGCGCAGGCGATGGATCCGTCGGTCGTCACGAAGAGGTCCGCCCGGGCCACGCCGTGCCACTGCGGCGCCGACGCCATCCACATCGCCTGCTGGAGCGGCGTCAGCTTGAAGAAGTCGGTCAGCAGCTCGGGGCGCGCATCCACCAGCCGGGTGAGCTCGTCGTACACCGCGGCCACCTCCTCGGCGGCGCGGTAGAGCGCGGCGAGCTCGGGAGCCGGCAGCACGATGGGCTCGGCGCGCAGCCGCGGCTTGCCGTCGTACCAGGGGTCGACGATCGGCGTCGACGCCACCACCCGCGCGGCGAAGTCGGCGTACGCCTGCTCGTCGCTCATGCCCGCAGGCGGACGACGGCGAGCGCCGTGGCGAGGTAAGCGAAGGCTTCGAGCGTCGCCATGCTGTCGCTGCGCTCCACGCCGACGGCGCGATCGAGCCGCCCGCCGCGCAAGGTGAAGGGCGCCTGCGGCAGCAGCACCTGCACCACCACCTGCCGCACCGGGTAGAGGAGCACCACGGTGACGAGCGCCGCGCCGAAGCCGCGCAGGCTGCTGGTCCAGCCGGTGAAATCCCCCTCGACCGCTTCCCCCACGAGCAGCGCCATGGCGACGAGCGCGCCGCCGTAGCTGAGCGCCGCCGCGCGGTTCTCGCCGTGGATCTGCTCCGCGTCGTCGTAGGTGGTGAGCGCGCGGAAGAGCGAGACGAAGGCGTGGAGCACGAGCTGCGCGGCGACGAAGAAGGCGAGCGAGATGCCGAGGTCGGCCAGGCTGTGCCCTCCGAGCGCGCGCGAGACGACCAGCGAGGCGGCGACGTAGTGCGCCGCGGCGGCGACCCCGGCGGCGGCGTTCCCGCGCTCGATCTCCCGCACGATGGACCCGCCGAGGAGCAGGCGCAGGCCGAGCTCCGCCGACGCGACCAGGAGCACCAGCCCGACGACGGCGAAGAGCGACACCCAGGCGAGGTCGGAGACCAGGGCCTCCCCGTCGGCGCTGGCCCGCACGGCCGACGTGGCGACGATGGACACCGCGAGGAGCTGCCCGGTCGCGCGCAGCCGCCACGCCACCTGCGCCGGAGCCGACGTGCGCAGCGCCGCGCCGAGCGAGCGACCGCCCACCAGGTGCTCCCCTGCGTGCAGCGCCAGGAGGAGGAGCAAGGTGGCTCCGAAGGCGAAGCCCAGGGCGGCGATGGGTCCGAGGCTCACCCCGATGAAAGTAGGCGACCGCCGATCCCGGATAAAGCTATTCCTCGTGGGGATGAGTGACGATTCGCAGCACGGCGCCTTCGTCCTCGGGGTGACCGCGGACAGCCCGGCGATCGTCGGCGCGACGTGGTGGAACGAGGCCCTGCGCAAGGAGGACCGCTCGCAGACGCGGCGCCGCTTCCTCCTCACCGGCGGGATCCTCGTGCTCGGCGCCGGAATCGTGGCGGCGGTGGCCGAGACGGTGGAGAACGTCGTGATCACCAAGGAGGACCGGCGGCACTCCCTGGAGATGCAGGAGAAGTACGGCTGGAGCTTCGGCGCCACCACCGAGCACCTGTCGTTCGACACGCCGGCCGCGGGCAGCTTCACCACCGACGCGCTGCGCACGCTCCCCGACGACCTGCGCCCGCGCTCGGCGTCGCTGCTGCCGTTCTTCGTGCCCACCCTCTTCCAGTCGAGCCTCGCGCTGCCGACGGACACCTTGCCCGACGAGCCGCCGTTCACGCGCAAGGTGAGCGACGAGCTGACGCCGATCGAGAGCGCCGCCGCCAGCACGGCGGAGAACCGTGGCCGCAGCTTCGCCGCGGTCCTGCAGCCGGTGCCGCGCAGCGTGGCGGTCATCGTCGATCTGCCGGGCCCCGAGGCGGTGGCCTTCGCGGCCGGCGCGGCGGGGACGTTCGCGCCGGTGTTCACCTTCGACAACTGGCCGCACCCGCGCGGGGTGGTCCCGGCGCACAAGACGCTGGCGACGGCCGCCGGCTACCAGGCGGCGCTGGTGACGGCCGCGGCCTCGCGCGCGGCGACCGCGGCGCCGCTCTTCGTGCTCGATCGCTACCGCCTCGCGCCGCACGACGGCAGCGACGCACACTTCGACAATCGCTACCTCGCCCGCCTGCCGTCGCCCGACGCGCTCCACCAGCTCGGCTACCCCTACGTTCTGTACATCTGCCCCTCGAGCACCGACGTCCACGAGCTCGACGACCTCAACGATCTGTTCGTCGCCTACGCCGCGCGCGGCCTCAAGGTCCACGCGCTGGGGGCCGACGCCATCACCCGCGGAGCGGACGGCTGGCGCTACGGCGGCACCGCCGCGACGGAGAACGCCTTCTTCGTCGACTACCCGTTCTGGCCGGGAGCGCCGAAGGCTCACGTCCCGTCCGGCGTCGACGGTCAGGGGGCGCGCTACGTCCCCACGCGCCGCCAGACCGCCTTCTCCGCCCCCTCGACCAGCTCCGCGGCGAGCGGACATGCGCCGGCCGACTTCGCCGTCGTCCCGGTGGTGCTCGCCGGCACGGGCGTGCTCCTCGGCGCGCGCATGAACCGCTTCGGCTCCTGGAACCGCACCAGCGGGAGCTCCAGCTACGGGGGCGGCTGACCGGTGCACCTGTCGATCTTCGCCCTCGAGGTGTGCCTCCCGTACGACGCCGCGCTGCACGACGCGCTCCGCCAGCAGGTCGCCTGGCGCCCGCCGCGCGCCACGCCGGGAGACAAATGGACGGTCTACAACGGCCTCTTCCGCCTGCTGGGCGAGGCCGTTCCCCACATCCATCGCGGCTGCTGGGACTACTTCGACGACGACAGCAAGGCGCGTCGCGGCTTCGCCGACTGGTCGCGCACGCTCGAGGGGGGGCTCGGCCCGCGCACCAGCCCCTCGGGCGACGGCGATCCCTACCGCGGTGTCCAGACGTACATGACGGCCACCACCGCCTTCCAGATCCAGCGCGACACCGTCTGCGACAGCGCCATCCGCGATCTCTGCCGCATCGACCCGGGAGACCTGTGGCGCCGGCAGACGTTCGCCCGCATCCTCGCCGGCCTCGGTGCCCTCAACTTCGACCGGGTCCAGGCCGACGTGTCCTACGTGATCCCGCGCGACCTCACCTGGGCGTTGACGCAGGATGACCTGGCCAGCCCGACCTTCGAATACCTGCGCACCATCGTGGACTGAGCTACACACGCTGGCCATGCACGACCGGATGCACGTCGATCTGAAGGAAATCGCCCGCAAGGTCGCCATCGAGCAGGGCTTCGCGCCCGACCTGCCGCCCGCCGCGCAGGAGGAGCTCGCGGCGATGACCGACACCTTGCCGGAGCGCGCCACCGCCGGCGCCACGGCGACGGATCCGTCCGCCATCCGCGATCTGCGCGGCCTGCTCTGGTCGTCGATCGACAACGACGAGTCGCGCGACCTCGACCAGATCGAGGTGGCCGACCGCCGCGCCGACGGCACCTTCCGCGTGCTGGTGGGAATTGCCGACGTGGACTCGCGCGTGCCCAAGGGGAGCGCGCTCGACCAGCACGCGCAGGCGAACACCACCAGCCTCTACACCCCGGCGGTCGTCTTCGCGATGCTGCCGGAGAAGCTCTCCACCGACCTCACCTCGCTCGACGACGGCGTCGACCGGCTGGCCATCGTGGTCGACTCGGTCGTCTCGGCCGCCGGCGACGTGATCGAGTCGACCGTCTACCGCGCGCTGGTGAAGAACCACGCGCAGCTCGCCTACGAGGAGGTCGGTCACTGGCTGGAGCACGGCGGCGAGCTCCCGCCGCGCATCGCCCGCCACCCGGGGCTCGACGCGCAGCTTCGTCTGCAGGCGGACGCGGCCAAGGCGCTCAAGCAGCAGCGCCACCAGCGCGGCGCGCTCGATCTCGAGACGGTGGAGGCGCGCGCCGTCACCTCCAAGAGCGGCGACGTCGTCGACGTCAAGATCACCGAGAAGAACGAGGCCCGCGATCTCATCGAGGATTTCATGGTCGCGGCCAACACCTCGATGGCGCGCTTCCTCGAGGCGCACGGCGTCAGCTCGATCCGCCGCGTGGTGAAGAAGCCGGAGCGCTGGTTGCGCATCGTCGCCCTCGCCGCGCAACATGGTTACACGCTGCCGGAGGAGCCCAGCTCGACGGCCCTGATGCACTTCCTCGACGCGCAGAAGCAGAAGGACCGCGAGCACTTCGCCGACGTCTCGCTCGCGGTGGTGAAGCTGATGGGGCCGGGCGAGTACGCGCTCGAGCAGGCCGGGGTGAAGCACGAAGGGCACTTCGGTCTCGCCGTCCGCGACTACACCCACTCGACCGCCCCCAACCGCCGCTACGCCGACCTCATCACCCAGCGCATGGTCAAGGCGGTCCTCGAAGGCGAGCCGCCGCCGTACAGCGACGACGAGCTGGCCGCGCTCGCCGCCACCTGCACTCAGCACGAGAACGCGGCCTCGAAGGTCGAGCGCACCATGCGCAAGGTCGCCTCCGCGCTCTTCCTGTCGGCGCACATCGGCGAGACGTACGAAGGCATCGTCACCGGCGCGACCCCCAAGGGGACCTTCGTACGGCTCATTCATCCGCCGGCCGAAGGGCGGGTCGTCAGCGGCGAAGAAGGGGTCGACGTCGGCGACAAGATCCAGGTCCGCCTGGTCGCGACCGAGCCGACCAAGGGCTTCATCGACTTCGCCCGAATCTGACGCCGCTTGAGGCGCATTTCGTCTCCGGCGAGCTGCATTCGCTCCGTCGCCGACGTAGCGTTCACGCATGCGCTTCGGAGATGACGACAACGCCGACTCCTCGGAGGTCGAGGACCGCCGGGGGATGAGCTTTCCCGGTGGCGCGATGGGGGCCGGGGTCGGCGGCCTCGGTCTCGTCGGCACCCTGGTGGTGATCGCCATCCGCCTCCTCGGCGGCAACGTGGTGGTCGACGACGGCTCCGGCCGCGGCGGCCCGCCCACCAGCGCCAACGGGCCGGACAACGGCGGCCCGTCGGGCCCTGGCGAGCGTCCCGGCGTGCCTGGGGAGCACGTCGACCGCAGCGATCGCGGAGCCCGCGGCAACACCGCGCTCAGCGGCTCCTGCTCCGGCGTCAACTCGTCCAACGACCCGGCCAAGTTCATCGTCTGCGTCGAGTCGAGTGTACAAAAGTTCTGGACAGGCAAGCTGGCCGCCTCCGGCCGCGCCTACGAGCCGGCCAAGCTGGTCCTCTTCACCGACGCGACGCAGAGCGCCTGTGGAACCGCCAGCGCGCAGACCGGCCCGTTCTATTGCCCGCCGGATCAGAAGGTGTACCTCGACATCGGCTTCTTCCAGGAGCTCGAGCAGCGCTTCCACGCCCGCGGCGGAGACTTCGCCGAGGCGTACGTCGTCGCCCACGAGTACGGCCACCGCGTGCAGGACGTCCTCGGGATCGAGAAGCGCATGCGCCAGGAAGAGCGCCGCGATCCCGACGACGCCAACCCGCTGAGCGTGAAGCTGGAGCTGCAGGCCGACTGCTTCGCCGGCGTGTGGGGGCACGCCGAGTACGCCAGCGGCGTGGTCTCCAGCAGCGAGATCGCCCAGGCGCTCGACGCAGCCGCCTCGGTCGGCGACGACCGCATCCAGAAGCAGATGCAGGGGCGGGTGCACCCGGAGAGCTTCACCCACGGCTCGGCCGCCGACCGGCAGACGTGGTTCAAGGCGGGCAAGGACTCGGGCGACCCGACGCAATGCGACACCTTCG
>JAMFST010000649.1 GCA_026225435.1 Labilithrix luteola | reverse complement strand
CGTCGGGGCCTACCTCGCCGGCGACTTCTCCGAGCGCTACGGGCGCCCGCGCACGATGATCCTCGCCTCGGCGCTGTTCATCGCCAGCGGCGTGCTCTCCGGTGCGGCGCGCTCGCTGGTGGAGCTGTCGCTGTGGCGCTTGCTCGGCGGCGTGGCCATCGGCGTCGCCAGCGTGGTCGCCCCGGCGTACATCGCGGAGATCTCGCCGGCGCGCATCCGCGGGCGGCTCGGCTCGCTCCAGCAGCTGGCCATCGTCGTCGGCATCTTCGCCGCGCTCCTCGGCGACTTCGCCCTGGCACGCATCGCCGGCTCGGCCACCGCGCCGCTCGCCTTCGGGCTGCCCGCGTGGCGCTGGATGTTCTGGAGCGAGGTGATCCCCGCGGTGGCTTACGGGATCGGCGCCTTCTTCCTCCCCGAGTCACCGCGCTGGCTGGCGGCGCGCGGTCGCACCGCAGAGGCGCGCCAGATCCTGCTCTCGCTGGGTGAGGACGCCGACGTCAAGCTGGACGAGAGCCCCGCCGCCCACCAGCGCCTGCGTGATCTGCGCGGCCCGGTGCTCGGCCTGCAAGGGATCGTCTGGACCGGCCTGGCGCTCGCGAGCCTGCAGCAGCTCGTCGGCATCAACGTCATCTTCTACTACTCGAGCGTCCTCTGGCAGTCGGTCGGCTTCTCGGAGCACGACGCGCTCCTGGTCACCGTGGTCACCAGCGTGACCAACATCGTGACGACCTTCATCGCCATCGGCACCGTCGACCGCTTCGGGCGGAGGCCGCTGCTCCTGGCCGGCTCGCTCGGCATGGCGCTGGCGCTCGGGCTCATGGCGGCTCTCTTCGCGCGCGCGCAGGTCGACACCACCGGGGTGCACCTCGATCGGGCCAGCGGAGTGGCCGCGCTCATCGCCGCCAACGTGTTCGTCTTCTGCTTCGGCTTCTCCTGGGGACCGGTCACCTGGGTGATGCTCGGCGAGATGTTCTCCAACCGCATCCGCGGCAAGGCGCTCGCCGTCGCCACCGCGGTCAACTGGATCGCCAACTTCGCCGTCAGCGTCACCTTCCCCTGGCTGCAGACGCTCGGGCTCGGCATCGCCTACGGCGTGTACGCGCTGGCCGCCGCCGCCTCGTTCGTCTTCGTGCTCCGCGCCGTCAAGGAGACCCGCGGCGTCGAGCTCGAAGCGATGTGACCCGCTACAGCTCGATCTGCGTCCCCAGCTCCACCACCCGGTTCGGCGGGATGTGGAAGAAGGCGTTGGCCGGGCGCGCGTTGCGCGAGAGGAAGGAGAAGAGCAGCTTGCGCCAGTGGGCCATGCCGCGGCTGCGCACGAGGATGAGCGTCTCGCGGCCGAGGAAGAAGCTGGTGTCGGCCGGATCGGTCTTCACCCCGTGCGCGCCGCACTCGCGCAGCGCCTCGATCACGTTGGGCGTCTGCATGAAGCCGTAGACGGCGCGCACCGCGAAGAAGCCGCTCCCCAGCTCCTTCACCTCGGCGATGCGCTTCTTCGCCGGCACCTCGGGCACCTCCACCGTGGCGATCGACAGGAGCATCACCAGCTCGTGGAGCGCCTTGTTGTGCTTGAAGTGGTGCAGCAGCACCGGCGGGATCACCGTGTTGTTCGGCGTCATGAACACCGCGGTGCCCTTCACCCGGTGCGGCTGGATGCGCGCGAGATCGTCCATGAAGACGCTCATCGGCAAGGCCAGCGAGACGAACTCGCGCCCGAGGCGGTCGCGCCCCTTCTTCCAGGTGGTCATCACGGTGAAGAAGCCGACGCCGAGCGCCAGCGGGAGCCAGCCGCCGTCGGCCACCTTGGCCACGTTGGCGCCGAAGAAGGCGACGTCGACGACGAGGAAGAGCGAGACGATGCTCCCCGCCTGCAGCCGGGTCCACTGCCACATCTGCCGCGCGACGGTGTAGAAGAGCACCGAGGTGATGGCCATCGTCCCGGTGACGGCGATGCCGTACGCGGCGGCCAGGTTGTTGGAGGTGCGAAACCCGAGGGTGATGGCGATGCAGCCGACCATCAGCAGCGCGTTGATCTCGGGGATGTAGATCTGCCCCTCGGCGCGGCCGGAGGTGTGGATGATGGAGACGCGCGGCCAGAAGCCGAGCTGCACCGCCTGGCGGGTGAGCGAGAAGGCGCCCGAGATGAGCGCCTGCGAGCCAATGACCGCGGCGAAGGTGGCAATGACGACCAGCGGGTAGAGCGCCCAGCCACTGACCATGGCGAAGAACGGGTTCTCCACCCGGCCGACCGTGAGGTACAGCGCCCCCTGGCCGAAGTAGCTGAGGATGAGCGCGGGGAAGACGACGGCGTACCAGGCGTAGCGGATGGGCGTCTTTCCGAAGTGCCCCATGTCCGCGTAGAGCGCCTCGCCGCCGGTGATGCAGAGGACCACGGCGCCGAGCACCAGGTAGCCCTGCAGGCCGTGCTGGCGCATGAAGGCGGCGCCGTAGAGCGGGTTGAGCGCGACCAGGACGTGCGGCTGGCGCGCGATCCACACCGCGCCGGTCGCGCCGATGGTGCCGAACCAGACGAGCATGGTGGGGCCGAAGACGCTGCCGATGGAGCCGGTGCCGCGGCGCTGCACGAGGAAGAGCGCGACCAGGATCAGCGCGGCGATCCAGTGCACGTGCCCCTGCAGCTTGTCGGTGGTGAGCTCGAGCCCCTCGACCGCGCCGAGGACG
>JAMFST010000648.1 GCA_026225435.1 Labilithrix luteola | reverse complement strand
GAAAATGCCTCCTGACGGAAGATGAGCATGCGATCCGTGCCGAGCAGCAGCCGCCCGGTCTCCGGAGAGAACTCCAGCATCTTGCGAAAATCGATATCGGTCGCTTTCACGGTTTCCTCGCCCTCGCGCTGCTCATGAACGTCACGTTCGACTCGGAAAGTAATCGCGGCGCTGTACCTCAGCCACGTTACCGGCCTGACCTCCGAACGCAACGATGACGGGGACCCATGCGCTGTGCGTCTCGAATCGCCCTCCCGGAGATCGAGCGCCGCGCCCGCGCCCGATTCGCCGCCGGTCCCCCTCGATTGCCATGGCTCAGCCGGCGCTCTATAGTTACTGGGCGTTGAATTCCGTGGACGGCACCCGCCACTTCGAGGCTCTGGTCAGCGAGGCGGACCAGCTCCTACGCAAGCGGGAGCCGCAACGCGCGAAGGCGGTGATCGAGCAGGCCCTCGCGATCAAGCCGAACAACCTGAACGTCCGAAATCTGTTCGCGCTGTGCGTGCTGCAGCTCGGACAGCTCGAGGATGCTCTCGCTCTCGACGAATCGGTGGAGGCGGAGCTTCCCGACAGCGTCCACGCGAAGGTCAACCTCGCGCTTGTCCTGCTCAAGCTGGGAAGGGCCGCGGCAGCGCGGCCTCTCCTCGAGCGCGCCATCGAGCTGTCGCCGACCCACCGGCGCGCGTGGGGCTATCTCGGGATCGTCCTCGAGCAGCTCGGTCAGTACGAGGACGCCGAGCGCGCGCTCCTCACGGGACACTATGCGACCGCGGCGAGCCGGCTCCGCGAACGCCACGCCGACGACGGAACGCAGGGGGTGATCCGGAGCTTCTCCGCCGAGAGCGCTCGCGCGGCGATGCCGGCAGTGAGGCACAGCCCCCAGACCTTGCCCCCGAACGCGACCGGGCCGCACCTCGAGAGACCGGCCGCGCCCACGCTCGGCGTTTCGCAGCTCCGACGCTTCAACACGACGCTGCGTCCGCCGGAGTTCATCGCCGAGGAGCCGGTCGGCGCGACGGCGCCGCCGCCCGCCATCTCGCAGCCGGCGGCCCCCGACTACGTCGAGGAGATTCCCGCCGAGGTGGTGGTCGCGCCGCCCCCGAAGTCGACGTCGAGCGATGACGGTGGGGGGCCAAAGCAGACGCGTCCCATCCTCCCGCTGCTCGACACGGCGCTCGCATCGCTGCTCGTTCCCCCCTCCGAAGCCACGGTTGGAGTTCATCCGTCCGGCCTCGTGATCGTGAGTCTCGTCGAGAGCGCGACGCCCGAGGGGGGCTTCGCGGCGCGCCTCGACTGCGTGCAGGCGGCGGTGGGCGCCCTTCGCCCCGCCCCCATGCCGCGGCAGGATCCTCGACGCGATCCCTTCGCGGCGCAGCCGTTCGCGTCGGGTCGCGCCCCGGTCGGACGCTTCGTCGGGAGCGGGCAGCTGGTTCTGCGGCCGCGGCCGGGGCACAAGCTCCTCCCGTTCCTGATGAACGCCGACGTCGCCTTCATTCGCGAGGAGCTCGTCGTCGCCTTCGATCACGCGCTCCAGTTCGACCTCGGGCGCATGCATCTCGACGATACCGAGCTGCTCTCGCTCGTGCGTTTCCGCGGAGATGGCGCCGTCGTTCTGGAGCTCACGGAGCCCTTCCTCGCCTTCGACGTGCGCGGTGAGCACGCGGTCACGCTCCGCGCCGACACGCTGGTCGGGTGGATCGGGCTCCTTG
>JAMFST010000647.1 GCA_026225435.1 Labilithrix luteola | reverse complement strand
GCGCCGATCGCGAGGCTCGCGGTCGAGGTGCCCGTGGTCGTGGTGGGCTGGGAGGAGGAGCTGGCCAGCTCCTCCTCCCAGCCCACCACGACCACGGGCACCTCGACCGCGAGCCTCGCGATCGGCGCGTGCGTCGTGGAGACCGCCGCGGCGACGAGCAACGGCGCAGACGACCAGGCGACCGCCGATGGAGCGTGCCGCGCCCGCGGTCTGGCGCTCTCGAGCTTCTCCGGGGGCGGAGCCGTGGCGCAGTACTCCTGTTGCAAGACGGCACCGACGCCGATCGAGAGCGACGGCGGCACCACCAGCGGCGACGGCGGCGGGACCGGCGGCGGGGGGATCGACTGCGAGGTCACCTCCCTCGGCAGCTCGACCAGCAGCGCCGATCCGGGGACGTGGAAGGACGACGCCACCAAGACCTGCGAGCTCGACGGGCTCACGCTCGGTGACTTCAGCGTCGCCGATCCGAGCGGAGGCGGCGACTACCGCTTCGCCAAGATCACCTGCTGCGGAGTCGTGCCTCCGCCGACGATCTGCGCCTGCCACGACGAGCCGGTCGCCACCCCTGGCGTGACCACCAACGGGAACATCTTGCCGACGCCGATCGAGGTCGACGGGGGGATCGCGCCGGTCCTTCCGCCGGCGACCGACGGTGGCGTCGTGTCGCCGCCGGTCTGCAGCTGCCCGACGCCGCCGCCGGTGAACGTCTGCGAGGGCGGCGGCTTCGGCAATGCCAACGGCACCTGCACCAGCACGGCCGACGCGTTCAAGCTCGCCTCGAGCGATTGCTCCTCGCAGGGGCTGCAGCTGACCGACTTCCAGCCGCTGCAGGGCGATTGCTCGCCGGGCTCGGTGCAGAGCGCGAGCTTCGAGTGCTGCGCCGCTCCCCCCCCGGTCACGCCGCCGCCGACCGCGTGCGAGGGGGCCGCCTTCGCCAACGCGAACGGCACGTGCACCTCGCTGGCCGACGCGCAGACCGCGGCCGCTGCCGCCTGCAAGGCGCAGGGGCAGGTCGTCGAGGACTTCACCGCGGACGAGGGCTCGTGCCCGTCGGGCGAGATCCAGTCGGGGTCGTACTCCTGCTGCGGTAGCGAGGTGGTCGGGCCCCCGATCGACGAGGACGCGGGCGCTCCGGTCCCGAAGCAGCCGATCACGAACTGAGGGGGCACCACCTACGATACGCTGGCCGTCCATGGCTGCCCGTCGCTCCGCTGTCGTCGTCTCCGTTCTCGGTCTGTCCGTCCTGCTTTCGGCCGCTGCGTGCTTGAACCAGGTCGACCAGCAGACCGAGGCGCACGCCGCCGACACGCGGGCCAAGGACGATCAGGCGACGCGCATCGTGAAGAAGGACGAGAAGGAGGGCCCGAAGGACACCACCCCGGTCGTCGGGCGGGACAGCGTGAAGATCGATGGCGGCTGAGGCAACTTGTCCCACTAGTCGGCGGTTGTAATCCGCTGAAAGTTTTTGTGCGACAACCGGGTGGCACGGGTGTCAGGGCTTCGAGGACCTGACCACCATGAAGACCCTTCTCGTCACCGCCGCCGTCGCCGCCGTCTTTTCCCTTTCGTCTCTGATGCTTGGCTGCTCCGGCGCCCCGTCGAGCGCGGGTGAGTCGTCCGCTGCCGACCTGTCGGCCGATTCGACCGAGACGGCCGACGCGACCAAGAGCGCGCTGGTCGGGACCTTCACCGCGGTCGGCACCAACCCGCTGAAGCTGAGCTACACGTCCTACACCTTCAAGAGCGACGGCACCTTCACCGCCATCGGCGGCTGCGGCGAGTCCAACTGCCACTCGATCACCGAGGCCAACGGCACCTGGACGTCGAAGTCGGCGACCGTCGACTCGACCAGCCAGCACGAAGTCACCCTGGTGGACTCGCTCGGCAACAAGGACACGTACATTTATACGGTCGCGGGCAACACGCTCACCTTCAACGTGACCATCGATGGCGCGACCCAGTTCTTCTACAGCGCGAGCTGGAAGAAGAGCATCCCGATGGGCGACGTCTGCGAGGACGCGAACGGCAACAGCCTCGGCGAGTGCTCCGACTCGGGCAACTTCGGCTGCAGCGGCAGCGGCGTCTCCGACGACGTCTCCACCTGCAACCCGCTCGACTGAAAAGACTGCCGCGAGCCGCGGCCCTGCTCTAGATTCCGCTCATGGGGACGAAGATCGGGGTGGGGATCGCGATGGTGGCCTTGCTGGTGGGCTGTTCGAACACGACGACGGGAACGGGCCCGGCGGACGATGACGACGCGGGGAGCAGCGGCAACGACGGTATCTACGGCGGCTGGGCGTACATCGAGCCGGACGGGTCGGGCGCCACGGCGCTCTCCTTCGGCGAGAACGGCACGTACACCTTCGTCATCCTGAAGGAAGTCTCGGGCAGCAACAACGAGGGGCAGGAGGAGACCGGCACCTTCGCCGTGACGGGGAACACCCTCGTCCTGTCGCCGGAGAAGTACACCTGCGCGGG
>JAMFST010000646.1 GCA_026225435.1 Labilithrix luteola | reverse complement strand
CCCGTTCCTCGCCACCCGCGCCAGCGCCCGCCTCATGGGCTTTCCCGACGGTCATGACAACCCGACGACCCGACTCATGGCGCGCTTCTTCGGCGTGCGCGACGTCGGGCTCGGCGTGCTCGTCTTCTACGGTCTTCAGCACCACGCCGTGCTCCCGTTCATCATGGTCTTCAACGCGCTCACCGACTTCGGCGACCTCTTCGCCAGCGGTATCCCGCTCCTCCGGCGGCAGGGCATCGACCGCGCGGCGTGGACGTCGGCCGCGTTTGCGCTCCCCGCGGGAGCGAGCTGGCTCACGGTCTTTTCGCTGCTCTCGTGACGCGCGAGTAGGCTAGCTCGTGATGAGCGGGGCGCGCGGAGGAGCTGGGCGAGGGGGGACCGTCAGCGTGGTCCTCGTGCGTCCGCTCGTACACGCCCTCCTCGCGCTGCCCGACGCGCCTGCAGCGCTGGCCGAGCTTTATGCGACGAGCGACCTGACCCCCGAGATCCTCGCCGACACCGACGCGCGCGTTTCGCCGGCGCAGATGTGCGTCGCTTGGTCTGCAGCCGTGCGGCTGACAGGGGCGCCCGATCTCGCGCTCAGGATTGCCGACCAGATCCCCGCGGGGGCGTTCGGTATCGTCGAGTATGCGTGTCGCTCCGAGCCGACCGTGCGCGCGGCTCTGGTGCAGTGGTGCCGCTATCTCAGGATCCTCGACGACGCCGTGCGGGTGGCGCTCGTCGACGTCGGCGGCAACGTCGCGCTCCGCGTGGTCACCGAGAGCGAGGCGCCCGCGCCCGCGTCTCACGAGCTGTGCTTCGCACTTCTCCTCCGGCAGTCGCGGTCGCTGGTGGAGAGCCCGCTCCGTGTGCTCGGCGTGGCGTTCACGCACGACGCCCCCAAGACGACCAAGGACCGCCACCGCGTCTACTTCGACGCCCCTGTCCGCTTCGGCGCCGAGCACACCGAGATCGTCTTCGAGCCGAGCGAAGTCGACAAGCCGCTCCTTACGGCGGACCCGAACTTGCTCGCCATCTTGCGCCCGAACGCCGAGGAGGCGCTTGCCCGCGAGGCCGTGTCGCTGCCGTTGACCGACCAGGTGCGCCGAGCTCTACGAAGTGCGCTTCGCAGCGACGACGCGCAGCTGGAAGCGGTGGCCAAGCGACTCGGCATGACCGGTCGCAGCCTCCAGCGTCGCCTGAAGGACGAGGGGACCGTCTTCCAAACGCTTCGCGACGAGCTGCGGAAGGACCTGGCCGACCGCTATCTCGGGCAAGGGATGTCGTTCGCCGAGATCTCGTTCCTCCTGGGGTTCTCCGAGCCGAGCGCGTTCTTCCGTGCGTTCAAGCGCTGGACGGGGCTCACGCCGTTCGAGCGTCGCCTCGAGCTGGGCGGAGTCTGAGGGACCTCGACTCGATCCGCTCGACGAGGACGCCGCGCGCACGACGGGCGTCCGCACGTGCTCGACGATCCGCTTCTGACGCGCACACAGTTTAGCCCACTCGATCCCAGTGCTCCATCTCCCTTTCGCCCCGTCCGGGCACTCCGCCCGCCGTGCTGTGGCGGCTCTGTGTTCGGCGAACCGGGTGTCAACGCTCGGCGACGAGATGAGGAGAAGGTTGGTGGCTCCTGCAAATGCCTTGGCGAGGGTCGCGGGTTTGCCGTAGTCGGCTTCGCGGACATTCACGCCGAGCGCTGCGAGGTCCGCGGCTTTCGACGGCGTCCGTGCCGTGGCGATGATCTGGTCAGCGGGTACGCCCCGCTTGGTCAGGCTGGCGATGACGAGGCGGCCGAGCTGGCCAGTGGCTCCGGTAACGACAATCATGGTTCGGTCCTTTCGCGAGATAGAAGGCACCTGCTCTCAGGTCGGCGTTCTGATGCCGCGGCACTCCCCTCCGTACTCCCGGTTCTTGCCCTCAAATCACCAGCCTTCGAGATGCGCGCGGTCGGTGGAGCCGGTGGGGATTTGATCGCAAGAACCGGAGCGCCTTGCGATGAGGCTCGCCCTACGCTGGCGGCATCATGGGTAGCAACAGAACGAGACGGCAGAAGTGAAGAACCTCGACACGTTCGATTGGGCACACGTTGGAGCCGAGCTCGACGTTCAAGGGCACGCAACCCTCCGAGGGTTG
>JAMFST010000645.1 GCA_026225435.1 Labilithrix luteola | reverse complement strand
GCTGCGCGCGGCGCGGACCGTCTAGGTCGTGACCAATCGACGTCTCTACGTGGTTACACGGATAGGCACGCAGCGCTATAGCCTCGCCGCATGAACTTCCACGGACGCACCATCCTCGTCACCGGCGGGGGCAGCGGAATCGGCCTCGGGCTCGTCAAGCGCTTCGTCCAGGCGGGCGCCACGGTGATCGCCAGCGGGCGGCGTGAACATGCGCTGGCCGAGGCGCGGCAGCAGGTGCCCGGGCTGCACACCCTGCGCGGCGACGTGTCCACGGTGGAGGGGCGCATCGCGCTCTTCGAGCAGGCGACGCGCGACTACCCGGCGCTCGACGTGCTGGTCAACAACGCCGGAATCCAGAACCGCCCGGGGCCGCTCACGCAGCAGCAGCCAGGAGACTGGTGGGCCGGCCACGAGCTCGAGCTGTCGACCAACCTGGCTGCGCCGATGCACCTGGCGATGCTCTTCTTGCCGCACCTCCTCGCGAAGAAGGAGGCGGCGATCTTGAACGTCTCGTCCGGCCTGGCCTTCGCCCCCTTTGCCTTCATGCCGACCTACTGCGCAACCAAGGCGGCGCTGCACTCGTTCACCCAGAGCCTGCGCTGGCAGCTCAAAGGGACGGCGGTGAAGGTCGTCGAGATCATCCCGCCGGCGGTGAACACGGACCTGGGCGGTAAGGGGCTGCACGACTTCGGCGAGCCGCTCGACGCGTACTGCGACGACGTGATGAAGCACCTGGCGGCCGGCGATCTGGAGTTCGGCTACAAGTCGTCGGAGGACCGGCGCAAGGCCAGCCGCGAGGAGCTCGACACCTCCTTCCGCGCGATGAACGGCGCGCGCTAGCGCAAGGTGGGGTCGCTCCAGTCGTGCCTGCCTCGCAGGACAAAAGAACAGGGAGGATCCGCGCCGTAGCGTAGGTCCTCCCGGTCCACCTCGTGGCGTTTGCTCTCAGCTCACTCGGCAGCGGCCGCCGGAGCGCTCGACGAGACAGGCTGTGCCTTCAGCGCAGCCCCCTGGATGGCGATCCTGCGCGGCTGCACCTTCGGCTGCTTGGGGATGCGCACGGTGAGCACGCCGTCGGCGAGCACGGCCGAGAGCTTCTCCTCGTCGAGGTTCTCCGGGAGCGTGAAGGCGCGCTTGAAGCTGCCGTACGAGCGACCGAGGACGACGGCGGTCTCGTGCGGCTGCTTGTCCGCCGCCTCGAACTTGCGCGCGCCGGAGATGGTGAGGACGTGGTTCTCGAGGGTGACCTCGAGATCCTCTTCCTTCACGCCGGGGACGTCGGCGACGAAGGAGACCTCGGTCTCGCTCGAGCGAACGTCGAGCGCAGGCTGGAAGCTACGAGCGGTGGTCGACGCGCCGAAGGCAGCGCCCATGAAATCTCCCATAACGCGATCGAGCGACGAGACGGTGGTGTACGTGGTCATGACAGTTCCCTCTGAAGATGCGGGGGGTTGGTGGCGCGACGAGGTGCGGCGTGGATACGAATCCGAGAGCGCCGGCGTTGCTCACGGCGGGTCGACCGACCCTTCCCGCGAGCTTCGCTTCACTCCGTCGCCCCACTGAAATAAGTCCGCCTCGGAGGCCGTCAAGCCGTGTCGAGCGCCGTGTCCTTCGCCTCGGTGCCGATCATGGCGACGCCGGCGAGCACCACCGCGACGACCGCCAAGGTGACCGCCATCACCGTCGCGTAGTCGTCGCCGCGGATCTCCGCCTGGTGCGATTGCACCGGGCTCAAGCGCGACATGGCGAAGTTGCCCAGCTGGTACGCGAAGCCCGGCAGCAGCGCGCGCACCTTGGGCGGCGACATCTCGGTGAGGTGCGCCGGCACGATCCCCCATGCCCCCTGCACGCCGACCTGCACGAGGAAGGCGCCGAGCGCGCAGAGCACCGGCGTCACGCTGAAAGCCCACAGCGGGATCATCGGCAGCGCGAAGAGCGCCGCCAGCGCGATCGCCTTGCGCCGCCCGATGCGATCGGAGAGCGCCCCGAAGACGACGCCGCCGAGCAGCGCCCCGACGTTGCCGACGATGGAGAGCGTGGCCACCGTGCGCGTGCCGAAGTGGCGCTGCGCCTTGAGGAACACCGGATAGAGATCCTGCGACCCGTGGCTGAAGGCGTTGAAGCAGGCCATCAAGAGAACCAGGTAGAGGAGTCGCTTCCAGTTCTGCGCGAGCGACCGCAGCAGCTCGCCCGTGCCCACCCGCTTCTTGTGCGTGCCGGCGATGTACGCCGGTGACTCCTCGACGTGACGGCGCACGTACCAGACGAGCAGCGCCGGCGTCGCCCCGACGAGGAACATGCCGCGCCAGCCGATGGTGTCGAAGGCGATGAAGACGACGATCCCCGCGAAGAGCGAGCCGAGCACGTAGCCCTGCTGCAAGAGGCCGGAGAAGACGCCGCGCCCCTCGGGCGGCAAGGTCTCGAAGGTGAGCGCCGAGGCGATCCCCCACTCGCCCCCCATGGCAAACCCGAACCCGGCGCGCAGCCAGAGCAAGGTGCTGAGGTTGGGCGCGAAGGCCGACGCGAGCATGAACGCCGAGTAGCTGACGACGTTCACCATCAAGAGCGGCCGGCGCCCGAAGCGCTCCGCCAGCGCCCCGAAGACGAGCGCGCCGAGCGGCCGCATCGCCAGCGTGAGCATGGTGGCGACGGTCACCTCGGAGCGCAGCACCCCGAAGTCGTGCGCGATGGCGTCGATGCTGAAGATGAAGAGAAAGAAGTCGAAGGCGTCGAGCGTCCAGCCGAGCAGCGAGGCGACGAAGGCGTGCTTCTGCGGCGGAGTGAGCGCGGAGAAGCGCTGGAGGAAGGAGCCGGACGAGCCAGGCGCCGTGGGTGCAGACATGCGGGGCATCCTCTCATGCACCCTCGTTTGTCGCTCATGGTCATCTCGCGTACGCTCGTGACCATGAAGAGCAAGCGAACCACGGTGCCGGCGGGCGAGTTCAAGGCAAAGTGCCTGGCGCTCCTCGACCAGGTCGAGACTCGTGGGCACTCCTTCGTCGTCACCAAGCGCGGCAGGGCGGTGGCCCAGGTGGTCCCGCTATCGTCGAACGCGCCGCGGTCGTTGCGCGGCTCGGTACTGTTCGAGGACGACCTGCTGTCACCGATCGACGTGGAGTGGGAGGCGATGAGCACGGACGCGGCGCGGTGATCGTCCTCGATACGCACGCCTGGCTCTGGTGGCTGTCCGGTCCCGAAAGACTTGGCAAACGCGCGACGCGAGCCATCGACAAGGCGGACCGTCTGGGCGTGCCCGCCATCTCGGTCTGGGAGGTCGCCATGAAAGTTCAGACGGGAAGACTTCGCTTGAACCAACCGGTGGCCACGTGGGTCGAGCAAGGCCTCGCCGTCGATCCGCGCCTCGAGCTGCTTCCGCTCCTTCCCAGCATCTCCGTCGAATCCGCGGCGCTGTCGTGGGACCACCGCGACCCCGCCGACCGCCTCATCGTCGCAACGGCGCGTGTCTACGAGTCGTCACTGGTGACGGCCGATGAGCGCATTCGCGCATCGGGGCTCGTGCGCTGCATCTGGGATTGAGCTCCCAGGTGCCGGCTCACGTTCGACTTCGAGGCGCCGGCTTTGCGCCCGGCTCGTAGTCCTCGAAGTAGCGGTCGTCGATGGGGGCGCGGAACGTGGCGGTCGGGGTGGTCATCGAGCCGCTCAGGGTAGGCACAGACCGTCCGGGGTGGATCGCGGGCGATCGCATGGACCAGGCGGGCCGGTCCGCCGGGAGCGGATTCACGCGAGTTTCTCGACGTTTTTCGCTGGTACGCACCTTGTATACACAGTCTCCCGTTACCCTCCATCGGAGCCTACGGACAATGAAACCCATCCACGTCATCCTCGGTCTCGGCCTCACGTCGCTCGCCACCTTCGCGCTGGGCTGCAGCGGGGCTGCTTCCGCCGGTGACACGGCCACCACCGAGAGCTCCGAAGGTGCGCTCCTCGCCGGCCCGCTCCTCAGCGAGACCGCGGTCGCCGAGCTGCTGCGCGGCGCCGGCTTCGAGGAGAGCGTGGTGCCCAAGATGGTCTGCACCGCCAAGTACGAGTCGGGCTGGTACCAGGACGCGTCGCACAAGAACTCGAACGGCACGACCGACTACGGCATCTGGCAGATCAACAGCATCCACCTCGGCTCGGGCGGCTGCGCCTCGTCGGGGACGGCGGCCTACGTCGGCGCGACCAACGCCAAGTGCGCCAAGGAGATCTACGACGACCAGGGGATCAGCGCCTGGTACGCGTACACGAGCCACAAGAGCACCTGTGACGCGTACACGCTGCCGCCCGGATCGACCTCCGGTGACGACGACGACAGCGGCGACGACGACTCGAGCGGCGGCGGCGGTTCGAGCTCCGGCTCGGGCTCCAGCTCCGGCTCCGGTTCGTCGAGCGGCAGCGGCAGCTGCTGGTCGGCCACGCTCGGCGAGACGGTGAGCGCGCTCAGCTGCGTCTACTCGCAGTACGACTACACCGAAGAGCAGTGCGTCGACGGCGACTGGTACAGCGGCGTGTCCGACGGCGTCGGCCAGGGCGGAGCCTGCACCAGCGAACAGTGAGCCACAGGCTGCTCGTGAGAGCAGCCTTGTTTCACGCGCCGCGTGGAGCCGACACGTACCGAGCGAAGACCTCGGCGTCGTTGGCCGCGCGGCGCGCGTCTTCCATGCGCACGTCGCCGGCGAGGGCGCGATCGGCGAGCGAGCGCTCGAGGGGGATCATGCCTTCGCGGCGGCTCGACTGGAGGAGGGTCGCCAGCTGCGCGGTCTTCCCCTCGCGGATCATGCTGGCGGCGGCGTGGTTGACCCGCAGGACCTCGACGGCCAGCGTGCGGCCGCTCCCCCGGGCGCGCGGCAACAGGCGCTGGGCGAGGACGACGCGGAGCACGTCGGCCAGCTGAGAGCGGATCTGCCCCTGCCGACCGGGCGGGTACGCGTCGACGATGCGGTCGATGGCGGAGGCGCACGACCCGCTGTGCAAGGTCGCGAGCACCAGGTGGCCGGTCTCCGCGGCGGTGAGCGCGAGGGCGATGGTCTCCGGATCGCGCATCTCGCCCACGACGATGATATCGGGATCCTCGCGCAGGGCGTCGCGCAACCCGGCGGCGAAGTCGGGGACGTCACGGCCCACCTCGCGCTGGCGGATGATGGACGCGTCGCCGCCTTGCAGCCGGTACTCGATGGGGCTCTCGAGGGTGACGATGGCGAGCGAGCGCCGGGTGGCCGCCTCCTCGGCCATCGAGGCCAGGGTGGTCGACTTGCCGGAGCCGGTGGAGCCGCAGACGATGACCAGGCCGTGGGGGAGCTGGAGCACGTCGTCCATGGGGACGGGGATGCCGAGCGTGGAGAGCGGCGGCGGTGAGTTGGGGAGGAAGCGGACCGCGCCAGCGAGACCGTGGGCGGTGCGGTAGACGTGGACGCGGGCGCGGTAGCCTTCGCCGAACTCGATCGAGCGGTCGAGCGAGCCCCCCTCGATGACCGCGCGCGCGGCCTGCGGCTCGAGGTTGAGGAGCCCCAT
The DNA here is from genome assembly GCA_026225435.1 of Labilithrix luteola. Classification (GTDB taxonomy): domain Bacteria; phylum Myxococcota_A; class Polyangia; order Polyangiales; family Polyangiaceae; genus JAMFST01. The sequence continues at coordinate 1,338 of JAMFST010000645.1, read as the reverse complement.
CAGATCGGTGATGACGTCGTCGCCGAGGCGGCGGAGGTGGCCGTCGATGCGGACGACGGGCGCCTCTCCTTCGCGCAGGTGCAGATCGCTCGCCTGGGACGACTGGGCGTGGAGAAACAGCTCGGTGCAACCGTCGCCGAGCCGCCACGGGGTGTGCGGCGTGTGGGTGGCCTGCGCCGGGGCACGCTCGTGCACCGCCGCGAGGGGGCCGCTCGGCGCCACGTCCGGAAGCGCGGAGACGGGCGCGGCGACGAAGGTGGACGACACGGGCGGCGACGCTTCGCGGTGGGCCGGTGCGATCGCCGCGCTCGGTGCCGCGGCCGGCGACGCGGTGACCGAGCCGCGGAGAGTCTTGAGGAAGCGCACCTCGAGCCCGCCGTCGGTGCGGCGCGCGAGCGTCACGTCGTAGGCGTTTCCCGCCTCGCTGCGGTAGCGGACCTCGAGGCGGCCGCGGGCGGACAGCTCGGTCTCGCGCTCGGGGGAGAGGATCTCGCCCAGGAGGTCGTGGAGCGTCTCGGCGCTGGTGGCCCCCAGGTGCAGGCGCTTGGCGACGCCGCGGGCGAACATCTTCGGCTCGGCGTCGGTGGCGACGCGGAGCTCTTCACAACCTTGCTGCAGGGCGATCCCGAGGATGCTGTCGATGCGCGCCATGGAATGTCTGGCTCACTCTTGCGCGACGGCGACGCGGCGGCTAGCCGCTCTTGTGAGATGGCCAAGGGAATCGCGAAGACGCGGGTGGAAGCTGAGCTGGAAGCCGCCGAAGGGGCACACGCCAATGATCCGCCGCGCGCCGAGCTCTTGCGGCGGGCGCGCAGCTTCAAGACCAGCTGGATCGAGCTGGCCGAGGCGCTGACCGACGCGCGCCGCCACGGTGACTGGCAGCGCTGGGGGTTCGCGTCGTTCGAGGCGTACTACAAGACGGAGCTGCACCTGCGCACCGAGACGGTCGACAAGCTCACCGGGAGCTTCCTCTTCCTGAAGAAGAAGGCGCCCGAGGTGCTCGAACGCAACGGGCTCGACTCGCCCATACCCTCGTACCAGGCGGTGGATTTTCTCCGCCGGGCCGAGGACAGCGAGGAGGCGCCGGCCGAGACGGTGCAGGAGCTGCGCAAGAGCGTGCTCGAGGAGAGCCGGCCGATGACGCGCATCAACCGGGACTTCAAGGAGAAGGTGTTCCCGCTGGGGGACAGCGAGCGGCGCGAGCGCGACGTCGCGGCCATCAAGAACGTGGCCACGCGGCTGCGCGAGCTGCTCGGCGAGACCGACGTGCTGCCGCAAGCGCTGGCCGGCAAGCTGGGGAACGTGCTCGACGAGGCGCTCGCCTCGGTGACGCGCCAG
>JAMFST010000644.1 GCA_026225435.1 Labilithrix luteola | reverse complement strand
GCACCCATGAGCCGCGCGAACCCGGGCACGTGCTCTGCCTGAAAGCGCGCTAGATCGACCGCCAGCGCATCGAACGGCTCGGGCATCTCCCGCCCGTCCAGGAACGCCTGTACAAATGCCCGCGCGCGCTGATGGAGGGCGTCGGAGGGCACGAATGTCGGGCGCGACATCCAAATGGCCGTAGCACGGGGCGCCGCTATTCGCGTAACGTATGAACAATGGCGTTACGCGGGAAGCTTCAGCGCATCGTCGACACGCTCGTGGACGAGCACAAGGATCAAGGCGGCGTCCCCCTCGACGCGCTCGGCGACGCGATCGCCACCGAGGCGGTCACCACCGTCGAGATCGACGAGATGATGAGCGGCATCGAGTCCGCCGGCTTGCAGGTCACCTCGCCGAAGATGGAGAACGGCGAGGTCACGCTGAAGCACGTGCTCGACGCGGCGCGCGCGCTCTCGCTGGAGACGGGTGAGCGGCCGACGGCAGCGGCCATCGCCGCGCACGCGGGCATCGCGCTGGTGGATGTGCACCACGCGCTGGCGCTCGCGAAGGTCATGCAGCGCTGAGCTGACGGCGTTCGGCGAAGCGAGACAGTCGTGCCCGAGCTTCCCGAGGTCGAGCATGCGCGACGTCAGCTCGACGCCTGGCTGACGGGGAAGACGATCGCGGCTGCGCATGCGCCGGCGTCGCGGTTGTTGCGACCGGGGACGCCGGCGTCGCTGGAGAAGGCGCTCGTCGGCAAGAAGGTGCGCGCCGTCGAGCGACGGGGGAAGTGGCTGCGCATCGTGCTCCACGACGGCACGACCTTGCACTCGCACCTCGGCATGACCGGCAAGTGGGTGCAGCGGGCGGCGAAGGAGCCGTCGCCCAAGGCGGAGAAGCTGCGGCTCGATCTCGCCGGTCGCCATCCGACCGTGCGCCTCCTCGACCCGCGCATGTTCGGGCGGCTGCTGGTGGTCGCCGCCGACGCCGCCGGCACGAGCGTCGAGCCGTCTCACCTCGAGGGGCTCGGTCCCGATCCGATCACCGACGGGATCGATCCCGCTTACCTCGCACGCGAGCTCGCCGGCGCGAAGCAGAGCATCAAGGAGCGACTGCTCGATCAGCGCCTGCTCGCCGGCATCGGGAACATCCAGGCGACCGAGGCGCTCTGGCGCGCGAAGCTCGATCCGCGCAAGCGCGGCGGTGATCTCACCATGAAGGAGATCCGCGCGCTGGCGAGCGGCCTTCGCTGGACCCTCGAGCGCACCCTCGCCGCCCAGGCCGACGAGGAGATCGTCTACCTCGGCGAGCGTGAGGCGAAGAACATCTTCAAGGTGTACGGGCGCGCCGGCGAGCCGTGCCCGCGCTGCCGCCACACGCTGACGCGGATCATCCAGGGCGGTCGATCGACGACCTTCTGCCCTTCCTGCCAGGTCTGAAACGCGGGTCGGCGCTCAGGCCGGGATCGCCTGGAGCGACTCGACCAGCGCCGTCGAGAACGCGACCAGCAGCGGCTCGGCGATCGTCAGGGGCGGCGTCAGCGTCAGCGTCGCGCCCTCTCGTCCACCGGTGAGCACGATGAAGCCGGCGGCGAGGAGCTTGCGCATCACCGCGAGCGCCCGGCTCGATCCCCCTTCGAGCTCGATTCCGACCATCAAGCCGCGACCACGAACGCTCTTCACGCCGAGCTCCAGCGTGCTCGCGCGGAGCACGCCGGTCCACGAGGCGCCGACGTCGCGCGAACGCTTCACGACGGCGCTGCGGTCCAGCGTGTCGAGCACCGCCAGCGCGGCGAGACATGCGGGGGGCGAACCGAAGTGCGTACCGGTGTGGAGCGTCTCGCCGCCGTGCGCTCCCCAGGCGTGCATCGCCTCCTTCGAGCCGATGCACGCCGAGATGGGCACGCCGCCGCCGAGCCCCTTGCCGACGCAGATCAGATCCGGAACCACGCCGGCCGCCAGCGAGGCGAACATGTCCCCCGAGCGACCGAGCCCGGTCCAGATCTCGTCGGCGATCAGCAGCGCACCCGATGCGTCGCAGGCGGCGCGCAGGCGCGCGAGGAACCCGTCGGCCGGGAGCACGACCCCGCCGCGCCCCTGGATCGGCTCGACGAGCACCGCGCCGACGTCACCGCGCCCCACCGCCGCGAGCACCTGGCGCAGCGACACCTCGAGCTCCGCGGCGTCGCGCGGGTACGAGGCGAAGGTCACGTGCGGATTCAGCTGCGCGGCGAACGGCGTGCGGAACGACTCGGCGAAGCCCAGCGCGGCGAGCGGCCCGTAGGACAGACCGTGGTAGCTACCGGAGAAGGCGACTACCCCGGGACTGCCGGTCTCCAGGAGCGCCGTCTTCAGCGCCGCGGTCACCGCGTCCGCGCCCGACAGACCGAGCATCACCCTCGCTCCCGGCTTC
>JAMFST010000643.1 GCA_026225435.1 Labilithrix luteola | reverse complement strand
CTGAAGCGGATCCTCCAGTCGATCCACTTCGAAGGCCAGGGGATCGCGCTGTCGCTCCTGGTGGTGCACGAGACCAGCGGCGACGTGTCGACCAGCCACTTCACCGACGTGGACACCGCCCGGCACTACACCGACGCCGAGGCGAGCGCGGTCTTCACGCTGCCCCCGGGCTGACCGCGACGTGTCGCCGAAGACGCTCGGCAAGAGCCTCACGCTCGCGCTCTTCGCGCTGGTCAGCGCCGCCTGCCTCGCGCTGCTCCCGCACCTGCAGCTGACGACGTCGATCACGCACTTCCTGCCCGCTTCCGCCGATCAGCAGGCCGCCACGCTGGCGAAGGCGCTCGCCGAGGGGGAGCTCGCCAGCACGATGGTGCTCGATCTCTCCGGGGCGCCGCCCGAGAAGCTGGAGGCGACGGCGCGGACCCTGCGCGACCGCATCGCCGCGCTGCCCGGCACCCGCAGCGTGCGCAGCGGGATCGACGACGCGTCGGGCGAGGCGCTGCTCCGCCTGCTCGCCGCGCGATCGCCGACCGACCTGCTCCGTCCGGACGCCTTCGACGCCCTCGGCCCGCGCCTCGAGCGGACCAAGGAGCGCCTGGGATCACCGCTCGGCCCCTTCATTCGCGAGCTGGTGCGCCGCGAGCCGCTCGGCGGATCGCTCGACATGCTCGACGACGTCTCCGCGCTGCAGGGGCTCACCTCGGAGGACGGCGTCCTCGTCGATGCCGCGCGCGAGCATGCGTTCCTCTTCGCGGTCGGCCGGGCGAGCGCCTTCGACGCTGCCGCCCAGCGCGCCTGGCTCGACGGGATCACCGCGGCGTTCCGCGACGTGCAGACGACGGAGCGCCTGGAGACGAGCGGGCTCGCGCGGATCAGCGTCGCGGCCGAGAAGCAGATCCGCGGCGACATCGAGCGCATCGGGACGCTCTCCACCGTCGGCATCCTGGTGCTCTTCGGGGTGCTCTTCCGCTCGCCGCGCATGCTGCTCCTCGGGCTCGTGCCGCTGTGGTTCGGCAGCGCGCTGGCGATCGTCGCCACGCATCTCGTGTACGGCCAGATCCACGGGCTCACGCTCGCCTTCGGGACGTCGCTCCTCGGGGTCGGGATCGACTACGCCGAGCACTACTTCTCGCACTACGCGCTGACCCCGGAGGAGGGACCGCGCCGGGTGATGCGGTCGATCTGGCCGGGCCTCTGGCTGGGCGCGCTCACCACCGTCGTCGGGTTCGTCGGCCTCGGCCTCACCGGCTTCCCCGGCGTGCGCCAGATCGCTTTCTTCTCGACCGTCGCCATCGCCGGCGCGCTGGTCGGGACGCGCGTGCTGTTGCCCCCGTGGATGCCCGAGACCTACCGCAGCCCGCGGATCCTCGCGCGGCTGGCGGCGATCGCCGAGCGAGTCATCGCCAAGGAGCGTCGCGGCGTCCTCCTGGTGCCCATCGTCCTCACGGTGGCGCTGGTGCCCGGCCTCGCGCGCACGCGCTTCGTCGACGACGTCTCGGTCCTCATCGCGGTCGACCCCGCGCTGATGGCCGAGGACGCGCGCGTCCGCGAGCGCGTGAGCCCGGTCGATCCCGGCCGCTTCGTGATCGTCGTCCGCCCCGACGAGGAGGAAGCGCTGGAGGTGCTCGGTCGGACCACCCGGGCGCTCGAGGGAGCGCGCGCGGACGGCGTCCTCGCCGACTTCGTTCCGATCGGCAGCGTCCTCCGTTCGGAGAAGGACCAGCGGGAGAGCTTCGCGCAGGCGCGCGCCTCGCGGGAGCGGATCTCCGCCAGCCTCGCGGACGCCGGCTTCGTGCCCGCGCAGTTCACCCCCTTCTTCGCCGCGCTCGACGCCCCGCTGGCGCCGCTCACCCTCGGCGACGTCCGCGCCTCGCCGCTCGGCCCGATGATCGACGCGCTCGCTCCGCGGCTCCCGGCGGGTCAGGCGTTCGTGATCCCGCTGCGCGGCGTGCGCGACCTCGCGGCCCTGCGCGCGCGTGTTCCCGAGGCGGTGGTGCTCGACGAGACCTCCCTCCTCGAGGAGGTGTACGGCAACGTCCGCCGGGAGACGACGCGCATGCTCGTCGTCGGCCTCCTCCTCGTCCTCGCCGTCCTGGTGGTGCGCTACCGTTCGCCTCGCGTGGTGCTCGCGGCGTTTCTCCCCGGCCTGCTCGGTGCGCTCGGTGCGCTCAGCGTCGCCGGCCTCCTCGGCATCCCGCTCAACGTCCTGCACCTGGTCGCGGTGCTGCTGGTGCTCTCCATGGGGGTCGACTTCGGCATCTTCGTCGTCGAGGGGCGGGCCAGCTCCGCGGAGGCGGCCCGCTCGCTGGTCAGCATCGGCACCGCCACCACCACCACGCTCCTGTCGTTCGGGCTCCTCGCGCTCAGCCCGAGCCCGGCGCTGCGGACGCTGGGGACGACCATCTCGATCGGCCTGCTCTTCGCGGCCGTGCTCTGCCCCATCGGCCTGCTCGTGCTCGGGAGGCGCCGATGAAGCGCTCACCACGGCTCGCGATCGCGCTGCTCGTGCTCGCCGGATGCACCGCCCCGCGGACGCCCGCTCCGACCGACGACTACCCCGGCGTCCTGCATCCGCCGCGCGAGCTGTCGCCGGACATGGTCGTCGAGCAGCACATCGAAGCGACGCGCGGCGACCAACACGGCGGCTTCGACGTGGTGCTGCAGAAGCGCGGCGCCGAGCTCACGCTGGTGGGCCTCGGCCCGCTGGGCATTCGCGCGTTCGTCCTGCGGCAGGAGGGGGACCAGGCAAGTCTCGAGCGCACCATGGGTCCGCCGCTCCCCTTCCCGCCGCGCAACGTGCTCGTCGACGTGCACCGCGCCTTCTTCGAGCGGCTACCGGCCGGCGTGCGCCAGGGAACGCTCGTCGGGACTCTCGACGGCGAGGAGGTGACGGAGATCTGGGACGGCGAGCTGCGCGAACGACGCTTCGTCCGCGCGGGACGCCCTGGCGCCGTGCGCGTCATCTACGGACCCGGGTGCCGTCCGGAGCGCTGCGAGCCCACCACCATCCGCATCGTCAACGAGTGGTTCGGCTACACCTTGGACATCGAGAACCACCGCTACACGTTCTTGTGAGAGCGCCAGAAGTCGTACAGGTTGAACCAGTTGAGCGGTGCCTGGCGGGCGTAGCGCTCGAGGATGGTCGCGTAGGACTGCGCGTAGCGAGCCAGTGAGCCCTGGCGATCGGCCCGGTCGAGCGTGACTCGCTCGGCGAAGAGCTCGCAGTACAGGTCGTAGCGCCGACCCGGGGTGAAGAGGCCGAAGACGAGGAACACCGGGCAGCCGAGCGTGTGCGCGAGCAGCCACGGACCGGCCGGGAGCGCGGCGGGGGCGGAGAAGAAGTCGACCATCACGTTGCGCTCGTCGTCGAGCGCGGCGCGGTCGGCGAGGATGCCGACCAGGTGGCCGCGCGAGATCGCCTGGCGCACGCGGAGCGCCGTCGAGATCCCGTCCGGGTCGACGGGGATGACCTCGAGCTTCTTCCCCTCGGGCGCGAGCTCGCGGACGACCTGACCGAAGCGCTCGGCGCTGCGAGCGTCGACCACCATCGAGAGCGTCGCCCCCTCCTCGCGCCCCACCGCCCCCATCGCCTCGAAGCTGCCGAGGTGAGAGCCGAGGAGGATCGCGCCGCGCTTGGCGCTCGTCATCCCGGCGATCAGCTCGCTGCCGTGGGTCTCGATGACGAACGGAGCCAGGCGATCCTGGAGGAAATACAGACGGTCCAGCGCCACCCGCGCAAACATATGGACGTGGCGGACGACGTTGCCGAAGCTGGCCGGCAACCCCACGCGACCGAGCCAGTCGCGCGACACGCGCCGCGTCCGCGCCGAGGCGAGCGCGTAGTACAGCGCGAGCAAGGCGAGGAAGCCGGTGGCCATCGTCCGGCCGAAGACGCGGGTGAGCGCGATGACGAAGCGGATCCCGAAGAGGGTGCCGACCTCCGGCAGCCGCCGCCAGTTGCTCCTGGCGCTCACGCGAACAGCCTCCGGAGGCGCGGTACGAGGCCGCCGAGGCCGACGAAGCAGAGCCGCGTGTGCATCCAGGAGATGAGCGCCGTGTCCCGGATCAGGCGGAAGTGCGACACGCCGCCGGCGAGGTAGCGGACCTCGGTGCTGACGTGGCGGACCGGGTGGCCCGCCCAGGCGAGACGGACGGCGACCTCCGGGTCGAAGTCCATGGCGTCGCCGGTGGCGCGCACCGCGAGCGTCGCGTCGACGGGGTAGACGCGAAAGCCGCATAGCGGATCGCCGATGCGGCCGCGGTTCGGCAGGAGTGCGGTCTCCACGGCGCACCAGAAGACGGAGACCAGCCGGCCGATGCGCCGGCCGCGCGGCGCGGAGCTGTCGAAGATCGGTTGACCGAGGACCAGCGCACCGGGGTGAGCCGCGCTCTCGGCGAGGAAGCGGGGGATGTCCGCGGCGCGGTGCTGGCCGTCGGCGTCGAGCTGCAGGGCGTGGGTGAAGCCGAGCTCCTTCGCCTTCTCCAGCCCCGTCTTGACCGCCGCCCCCTTGCCGCCGTTGCGCTCGCGGAGCACGACGATCGCCTCGTCGCCCGCCGCCAGCTCGCCGGCGACGGCGCGGGCCGCGGGACCGCTCCCGTCGTCGACCACGATGACTCGCTCGACGTGCGCGCGCACCTCGCGCACCACCGCGCGGACGGTCGCCTCGTTGTCGAAGGTGGGGATGACGGCGCAGGTCCTCATGCGCCGCCGGTCGCGAAGGCGACCACACCGTTGGAGACGAGCTGGTCACCGACGCGCAGCTCGAAGTGGACCTCGCCCGCGGGGGCGGTCGCCGCGAGGGTCACCCGGACCACGTCGCGCGGGAGGATCGGACGACGGAAGCGCACCCGGCGCAGCCCGACCAGGTCGCGCAGCTCGGGGAACCGCGCGCGCGCCTTCGGCACGATCACCTCGGTGATCTGGACCACGGCGGGGAGGAGCGGCAGGCCGTCGAAGTGCCCGCGGAAATAGGTGTAGGTCGCGGGGATGACCACCTCGTCCGACGACAGATCGAGCGTCTCGACGGGCGCGGGGAGGAAGACGGAGAGCAGGCGATCGACGGGCATCTTCGTGAGCTCGCGGAAGAGGATTCGCCGGACGACGTACTCCGTTCCGAAGACGACGGCGATGACGACGTAGACTCCGACGGTGGTGAAGGCCGCCCAGACCCGGAGAGGGGCCCAGGCGGCGAGGGCCAGCCCGGCGAGCGCGGACGCCGCGAGGATGACGCCCCACACCGCGGTGACCACCCGGCAGTAGGCGCGCTGGCGCGGCCCCAGGCGCGGCGATTCCATGCGGGCAAAGTGCTCGACCAGCGGGGTCGCACGGAGCGAGGAGAGAAAGAGCGCCGCGAAGGCGAGCTGCGACGCCGACGGCAGCACCAGGAGCGCTCGCGGCTCGTGGGTGAGGAGCCCGATGGCGGCGCTCGCCACCGCCACCAGCGGCATGCGGAGCGCGGCCAGGCGATGCTCCCGCGTCGTCCCCAGCAGCACCGGGATGGCGCGCAGCACGGCGAAGGAGACGAGCAGCAGCGCCCCGGTCTCCATCCGCTGCCCGTTGACCGCGATGTACAGCACCACGGGAGAGACGAAGACGAGGACCCACGAGAGCGCGCGGCAGGCGCGAACGAAGACGGAGGGCCCCGAGCGCGGGGCCTGTCGAGGCATCGCGCCAGTAAACGCGATTTCGCGCGCGGAGACGCGCCCGATCATGTCCGTTCCCTCCAATTCACCAGCGGACGGCGCGCGCTAAGACACTCCCATGACCAACCAGCAGCATCCCATCGGGACAGGATTTGGCGCAGCGTCGACGGCCGAGGAGGTCCTGCGCGGCGTCGACCTCACCGGCAAGAACGTGATCGTGACCGGTGGTCACGCGGGGCTCGGCCTCGAGACGACGCGCATGCTGGCGAAGGTCGGCGCGTCGGTG
>JAMFST010000642.1 GCA_026225435.1 Labilithrix luteola | reverse complement strand
CGTCGACGGTGATCTCGACGCGCACCTTGCCGACGATCCCCGCCGCCTTCGCCGCCTCCGGGTACGCCGGCATCGGCCGCGAGAGCGCCTTCGGCTTGGTCGGCGCATCGGTACAATCGTCCACCGGTGGCGCCAGTGTCTGGGTCAACGTCTTGGCCGCGCCGTTCCCGGCGCCGGTCCCCGACGGGCTCCCCGCCGCGACGGCCAGTCCACCGGTCACCGCGCCGGCGCCGTTCGAGAGTGACAGACCGAAATCGGGCACCGCGTCGGCGACCGCAGCCGGCGGCGGCGCGTCCACCGGCGGCGCCTCGGCGGGGGCGGCCTTGGGGGGCGCGACCTTCGCCTTCACCTGCGGCGCGACCGGCGCTTCCACCGGTTCGGGCGCGGCTGGCGGCGGAGGGGGCGGCGGCGCCTTCTTCGTGTCGGTCATCGAGATGGCGACGATCTCGTGATGGATCGCCTGCGGCAGCCCGCCCAGGTACGCGCCGAGCAAGGCGTGCGCGCCGATGCTGATGGCGTAGAGCTGCGCGCGACCCACGATCATCCGCCGCTCAGTTGGTGCGTTCGACGTTGATGGCGAACTTGGCGATGCCCTCGACCTTGGCGAGGTCGATGACGTGCACCACGCGCCCGTGCAGCGCGTTCTCGTCGGCGGTCACCACCAGGCTCACGTCGGGGTTCGCCTGCACCGCAGACTTCAACTTGGCGACCAGCTCCGGCTCGGTGACCGCCGTGCCGCCGAACGCCAGCGCGCCGTCCTTGGTGATGGTGACGGCCGCCGGCGAGCTCGTCGACTCGTCCGATGTCGCCGTCTTCGGCAGCTCCACCTTGAGGCTCTGCTGCACGATGTACGTCGCCGAGACCATCATGATGACCAGGAGCACGAGCACCACGTCGACCATCGGGGTGATGTTGATCCCGACGATCCCCTGCCCGCTCGGCCCTTTTCCCAGGCTCTGACCGGCCATGACTCAGGCTCCTTCGGTGGCCGGCGTCGAGGCCACCGCCGCCGACGACGACTCGGTCGGATCGACCCGCGGGAGCGGCTCGCCGGCGTGCTCGCGCGACTCGATGAACGCGCTCACCAGCTTGCCGAGCACGTTCACGCCGGTCTCGACGTCGGCGATCTTCTTCTGCACCAGGTTGTAGACGACGACCGCGGGGATGGCGACGAAGAGGCCGACGCCGGTGGCCACCAGCGCCTCGGCGATCCCGCCCATCACGTTCCCCATCGCCCCCTTGTTCTGCCCGGCGTCGCCCAGCTGGTGGAACGCGTTGATGATGCCGATGACCGTGCCGAGCAGGCCGATGAACGGCGCGTTGTTGCCGAGCGTGCCCAGCAGGTTGCTCGAGCGCCCCAGCGGCACCCGCGCCTTGGCCATGGCCGCGTCGAGCGCGTCGGAGAGCGCCCGCGGGCCACCATGCACCCAGCGCAGCGCGCCGAGGACGATCCCTGCCTCGAGCGAGCGGCTCCCCTTCAACACATCGACCGCACGGCCGAAGTTGCCTCCTTCGAGCTCCTCGGAGAAGCGGGCGGTGAGCGCGTCGATGTCGTCCGAGCGGCGCGCGAAGAAGAACCAGCGTTCGAGCGCCGAGGTGATCGACACGACCGAGAGCGCGAGCAGCACGTAGAGGACCCACGAGCTTCCGAGCTGGGCGATCCGGGAGAGACGTTCGACGAGCATGATGGTGAGTTCCTCCGACTGCTACTGGATGGCGTACTGGCCGACGAAGAGCCCCTTGGCCGCGCCGGCGTTGGCCTGGGTCGCGAGGAGCTCGCCGTTGGCGATGGGCGCCGGCTGCTCCACGAGGCGCTGGGTGCCGTCGGGCTGCCCCTCGGCGAGCCAGAGCGACACGGTGAACGAGGCCGCCGGCAGCCCGCAGCTGCTGAAGAGGTCGACCCACACCTGGTAGACCCCGCCCTCGGGCGGCGACTGCCAGACGATGTCCTCGCGGTCGATCCCGTCGATGGCGCAGCTGGCGTTGGAGTCGTGATCGAGCGACGCGCCGTCGGTGACGACGCTCGTGCCCCCCTCGGAGCTTCCGACGCTCGCCTTGCCGCCGATGGTGACTCCGGACGGATCGCGCACCGACAGATCGAGATCGACCGCGG
>JAMFST010000641.1 GCA_026225435.1 Labilithrix luteola | reverse complement strand
CGTCGATCGCGCAGACCACCAACGGCACGCGGAGGTGCTGCGCGATCAGATCCGCGCGGCTCGCGTCCAAGGAGAGGTCCACGGGGAGGAAGCCGACGCGGCGAGCAAGCACGAGCCCGGCGGGGGTCACGACTCCGACGATCACCACGGCAGCCCCGAGGAGACGTGCCGCCGCCGCAGCAGCCAACCCGACGGGCCCCGCACCGGCAACGTAGACCGTGCTCCCGGGGCCCACGCCGGCCGTGACCGCGCCGTGGTAGCCGGTCGGTAAGATGTCGGTGAGGCAGGTGAGATCGCGGATCTTCTCCAGCGCCTGACCGCGATCGGGAAACTTGAGCAAGTTGAAGTCGGCATACGGAACGAGCACGTAGCGGGCCTGACCGCCAACCCATCCGCCCATGTCGACGTAGCCGTAGGCACCACCGGCGCGCGCCGGGTTCACCGAGAGGCACACCCCCGTGTGCTGCTCCTTGCACGTGCGGCAGCGACCGCAAGCGACGTTGAATGGCACCGAGACGAGGTCGCCGACAGCGAGCTTCTCGACATCACGGCCAACCTCGATCACCTCCCCGGTGATCTCGTGACCGAGCACGAGCCCCGGCGGCGCCGTCGTGCGGCCGCGAACCATGTGTTGATCCGACCCGCAGATGTTGGTCGTGACGACCTTGAGGAGGACGCCGTGCTCGATCGACTTGCCGCGTGGATCGACCAGCTTCGGAAAGTCGATCGACCGGACCTCGACCTTACCGGGTCCCAGATAGACGACACCCTTGTTCTCGAGATGCGACATCGAGGCTCCTTCGCTGCGCGCAGTCACGGTCGCAGTATTCTGACCGGTAACCGTCGGTCTCAACGGTATCCGTTCAATTTGGAAGAAGCGTCATTGCCTGTCAAGTGGGAAGGATCGGCCGCGCTAAGACGCGCAAACGGCGACGCGACGCGTCGAAGAAAACCGTGACCGGCACGCCTTGACACGGCGCGCGTGCTTCGTAGGCTGCGCGTTGTCATCACAGTACAAGTGGACGGTTACCGAACGCGCGCAGGCGCTGATCCTCTCATGTTCGAAGTCGTCGTCACCGATCGCACCGAGGATGCGGAGGGCATCGCCGTATTCGAGCTCGCCCACCCCGAGGGCCTCCCTCTGCCCGCGTTCTCGGCCGGGTCCCACGTGGATGTGGCGGTGCCGACGGGGCTCGTGCGCCAGTATTCTCTGTGCAATGGGCCGCACGAGCGGCATCGCTATGTGATCGGCGTGCTGCGCGAGACGCAGTCTCGGGGCGGCTCGAGAGCGATGCACGAGCGAGTGAAGGTAGGCGATCGCATCTCCATCAGCGAACCGCGGAACCTCTTCCGGCTGCGCGAGGATGCCCGTCGCACCTTGCTCTTCGCCGGCGGCATCGGGATCACTCCCATCGCCTCGATGGCCGAGCACCTGGCGGCGACCGGAGCCGACTTCGAGCTTCGTTATTGCGCTCGATCGGCGTCGCGCGCCGCCCTCGCCCGACGGCTGGCGCAATCCTCGTTTTCCAATCGGGTGTTCACCCACTTCGATGACGACGGTGCGGACGCACGGCTCCCGGCGACCTCCCTGCTCGAACATCCCGTGGCGGACACCCACCTCTACGTTTGCGGGCCGCCGGGATTCATCGATTTCCTCTTCGGTGTCGCCCGGCAAGCGGGTTGGGCCCCGGACGCTCTCCATCGGGAGTACTTCTCGAGCTCGGGCGTCGGCGGCACGGCGAGTGACACCGGCTTCCGCGTGCGGCTGGCGCGCTCCGGGCGAACGGTGGACGTCCCTCACGACATGTCGATCGCTGCCGCGCTCGCGGCGAGCGGCGTGCCCGTCCCCCTCTCGTGCGAGGCGGGCGTGTGCGGGACGTGCCTGACGGGCGTGCTCGAGGGCGAACCGGACCACCGCGACTTCTTTCTGACCGACGCCGAGCACGCCGCCAACGACCGGATGACACTCTGTTGCTCGCGTTCGCGGAGTCCACTCCTCGTCCTCGACCTGTAGGAAAAATCATGGCCACTGATCTCGACGAGAACACCATCACCGCAGAGGCCTTCCGCCGCCTCGAGAACACTCCTGACCCGCGGCTCCACGAGATCATGAAGGCGCTCACCAAGCACCTTCACGACTTCGCGCGCGAGACGAAGCTGACCGAGGACGAGTGGATGAAAGGAATCCAGTTCCTCACCGCCACCGGCCACAAGAGCACGGGCACCCGGCAGGAGATGATCCTCCTGTCGGACACGCTCGGCCTGTCGCAGCTCATCGTCGCCCAGAGCCACAGCCGGGCGAAGGACATCAGCGAGCAGACGGTGCTCGGCCCGTTCTTCGTCGCGGGCGCGCCGAAGTATCCGTCGCATGGTGCAGAGATCGCCAAGGGCTCGGTGGGCGACCCGCTCCACGTCCGCGCCCGCGTCGTCGACGCGGACGGCAAGCCGGTGGCGGATGCGGTGGTCGACGTGTGGCACGCCGGGGCCGACGGCTTCTACGACGTGCAGGATGCCAAGTGGAAGCTCGAGGAGTCACGCCTGCGCGGCATCTTCCGCACCGACAGCGACGGCCGCTTCAGTTACTGGACCATCATGCCGCTCTACTACCCGATTCCCACGGACGGGCCGGTCGGCGAGATGATCCGCGCCACCAAGCGACACCCGTACCGGCCGGCGCACATCCACTACAGCATCGACGTACCACCCCGCCGTCCCCCGTCGGGACGCCTGCGCGAGCGCGAGCTAGGCGCGCGCGGTCTCGTGCGGGAGGGGCGGCTCGGCGCCGACCGCCTGCGCGATGCCCTCGCGGCCTTCGGCCGATGGTTCGACATGATGCGCGAGCCGCTCACGCAGCTGTCGCCGAACCCTCTGCGATGGAAAGCGAACCAGGAACGCTCGCTCCGCGTCGCCGAGCGGCTGAAAGCCGATGGCGAGTTCTGTGGCGTCGGGCTTTGACTCTTCCCGGCTCCCTTCAAGATCATGGCGGTCGCGCATCATGAGACGTGGGACGATGCCCCGTTCGAAACTGTCGTGATGCCGACCGGCACCCAGGTCGAGTGGGCGCTGTGGAAACTCCGCGGAAACAACGTCATCCGGCTCGACAAGAAGATCCTCGCAGGCAGTGAGGGGACGCTCGCGGACGAGTACACCAACCTCTGGGCCTGTCAGCTTCCGCAGCAGCAACTGGCCGCGGCCGGCGGATCGACGGTGCTCCACATCAACGGCGCGCTGCACGAGCTTGGCGACCGAGGGCCTGTACCTCCCCGCTGTGCCCCGTCGGGACGCCCGCGCGAGCGTGAGCTACGCGCGCGCGGTTTCGTGCGGGAGCGGCGGCTCGCCGCCGTCGAGCGCAACGCGCGCCGCGCTCTGGAGATACGCAGCGGGCTCGACGCCCGCGAGCTTGGCGGACTCGATGAGGGTGTAGAAGAGCGCGGCGACCTCGGTGCCGCGGCGTGACTTCGAGCCGTAGTGATTCTTGCGCCCGAGCACCAGTCCGCGAAGGGCGCGCTCGGCGGCGTTGTTGTCGAGCGGCAGGCGCGGATCGTCGAGGAAGCGCACCGCCTTGGACCAGCGATGGGACATGTACTCGATGGCCTTGGCGAGCGCGCTGCCGGGCGTGCAGTGCACCTGCACGCACCACGCTTGAATGCGCGCGAGCACGACGCGCGACTCGGTCGTGCGGAGTTGCTGTCGCTCGGCGTCACCGTCTCGACCCTTCGGGGCGCGGTCTTCGATTTTGTACAGCTCACCGATGAGCGCGAGGATCTGCTCGGTCTCTTCGGGGAAGGAGCTCTCGCAGTCCACGAACTTCCGCCGGATGTGCGCCCAGCACTGAATCGTGCGCACTCCAGGGAGTCGCTTCTCGAGCGCGTCGTACACGGCGTAGCCGTCGGTGACGGCGGCGCCCTTGAAGCCGGCGAGGAGCGACTTGGCGGCGTCGAGTCCGCGCGTGTCGTGGATCTCGTAGTAGGCGGCGCGCTCGCTCGCCATGGTCCACGCGTACCACTTGGCGGAGGACTCGGCTTTTCCGAGCATGGGCCAAGGCGTCTCGTCGACGAAGAGTACCGGCTCGTCGAGGAGCTCGGCGCCGAGTCGATCGTAGGCGGGCCACAGCACGCGGGCGAGGCGCTCGATCTGATCGTAGAGGGTGGTGGACTCGACCTCGAGTCCCTCACGCTTCATGATCCGCACCTGCCGCTCGAGCGGGAGATGGTCGGCGTACTTGGCAATGGCGACGGAGGCGGCGAAGGCGAGGCTGTAGCGCCCACCGGGCACCAGGCGCGTCGGGAGCACCGCGGTCTCGATGCAGGAGCCACAGCGGCAGCGGTACTTCTTGCGGACGATCTTCTTGCGCACGAACTCGCGCGCGAGGACGTCGATCTCCTCGGACTCCTCGGCGACGCCCATCTCCTCGAGCGCGCCGCCGCAGGCTTTACAGGCGCGGTCGGCCTCGTCGAGCGCGTGCTCCTCGACGACGAGACGAAGCTCCTGCTGCGGACGCGGACCGTGTCCTGTCGGCGACGCCTTGGCCTTGGCGGCATCGTCGCTCTTGTCGCCACGGCGCTCGGAGCTCTTGCCGAAGAGCATTTTATTTTTCTTGGCGAGCTGCGCCTGCAGCTCCTGGAGCTCGAGCTGCAAGGCTGCGCGGTCTTTGCCTTGGGCCTGCAGCAGCGCGGTGGTCAGCTCCATCACGCGGGTGATGAGGCGTCGATTCTCGGCCTCGAGCAGGCGCGCGGCCTGCCGGAGAATCTCGGGATCTTGCTCGCGCTCGAGGTCCACCACGACGTCTCGTTTTATGAACGAGCGCGCGCGTCGGCACCAGCGCGAAGCGCGCGTGAGATCGAATCGAGACGCGCGTCAGCGAAAGGCGACGCGACGCTCGGCGGGCGTCCACACCGGAGGGCTGAGCGCGACGCGTCCGACCAGCTCACTGCCCTCGAGGAAGAGCGCGAGCTCGCTCGTGGTCCACTGCACCAGCGGCGTCTTCTTCTCCCACGGCGCCGCGAACCGGCCCTTCTCGAGTCGCTTGGCGAGGACACACAAGCCGGTGCCATCCCAGTACAGGACCTTGGCGCGGCGGCGGTCCTTGCCGACGAAGACGTACAGCGCGCCGTCGAGCACGTCGTGCTTGATGTGCTCGCGCACGAGCGCGCCCAGCGTATCGAACGACTTGCGCATGTCGACCGGCGCGCCGTGGGCGTACACCGGCACGCGACGGCCGGCACCGATCATCCGAGCCTCGCGAGCAGCGCGCAAAGCGCATCGAGATCGAGACCGACCACGCGCAGGCCGCTCGGCGTCACCAACGCGAGACCGGCCGAGACGCGTGGCGCGTCCGCGATCACCTGCACCGGCACCATCGTGGCGCTCGGCACCTCGTCGACGGCGTCGCGCAACCACCGGCTCACGCTCATCGTCGAGACGCCGAGCTCCGCGGCGATCACCACCTGCGCGGCGCCCTCGGCCGCGCGCCGCTGCGCGTACGACGTCGCCTGGGCGCGAAGCTCCGCGCTCAATCGCGACGTCGCGAACGCGCGCTGCGCGATCGTCCGCCGAAGAACCTCGCCCTCGCTCACACGCGCTCGCATGCGCGCGAGTCGAACCTGCTCGCGTCAGGCTGTCATGACGGGGCACGGCGGGGAGGTACGCATCGACCATGCCGGTTTCGACCCGCTGGTCACCCACATCTTCGTCGACGGGGACGAGTACCTCGACTCCGACTGTGTCTTCGGGGTGCGCAGCTCGTGCATCGGGAAGTATCGCCAGCACGAGGCCGGCGTCGCGCCGGACGGCTCGAAGCAGCCCAAGGCGTTCTTCACCAACGACTCCACCTTCGTGCTCGAGCGGGAGTCACGCGTCAGCGACCCTGCAGCGCGAGCCCCCGCGTGACCTCCGCGGCGCCCTTGGTCAACGCGGGCAAGACCGTGGCCACCATGTCACGGGTGGACATGCGGCGGGCGTCGCCACTGACGTTCATCGCCGCGAGGGCGCGGCCGGAGCCATCGAGGATGGGAACCGCGATCGAGCGGACGCCCAGCTCGAGCTCCTCGTCGAGCAGCGCATAGCCACGCTCGCGCACCTCGTTCAACTTGGCGCGCAGCGCTCGTTTCGAGGTGACGGTGTGCTCCGTGCGCCGCGTCAGCGTCACGCCTTCGAGGTACTGGTCGACCGCGCAGGGCTGATCGAAGGCGAGCATCGCGCGTCCCAGGGACGTGCAGTAGAGGGGCAAGCGAGTGCCGACCGCGAGCGAGATGCTCATGATGCGTTGGGCCGCGACCCGCGCCACGTAGACGATGTCGCCGCCGTCGCGCACGGCGACCGAACACGATTCGTGCAAGCTCTTCGAGATCTGCTGGAGCACCGGCTCGGCGATCTCCCGGAGCGGAAGAGTCGAGAGGTAGGCGAAGCCGAACTCCATGACCTTGGGCGTGAGGAAGTAGCGACCGTCCTGCTCGGCGACGTAACCCAGCGCGTCGAGCGTGAGGAGAAGGCGGCGGACCACCG
>JAMFST010000640.1 GCA_026225435.1 Labilithrix luteola | reverse complement strand
CCCCGCGCCGCGAATGATGCTGCACGCCGCCGAGCTCGGCTTCGTGCACCCGGCGACCGAGGAGCCGGTCCACTGGGAGCGCTCGCCGCCGGACGACTTCGCCGAGACGCTGGCGCGCCTGTCTGCGCCGGTGCCGTCAGCAGGCTAGCGTCAACCCGCTCAGCGACAGACCGCTTCGAGGTTGTGCCCGTCGGCGTCGACGAGGACCGCGGCGTAGTAGGTCGGCCCGTAGTGCGGACGCGGGCCGGGCGGGCCGTTATCGGCGGCGCCGGCCTTGAGTCCGGCGGCGTGGAAGGCGTCGACGGCGGCGCGATCGGGGGCGGTGAGCGCGAGGTGCGTCTTGCCGACGTGACCGCTCTTGATCTCGTCCTCGGAGGCCTGGCCAACCCACACCTGCGGCCGCTCGCTCCCCAGGCCGTAGCCGACGTAGCCGACGCCCATCTCCCTGGTGATGTCCATCAGCACCTTGTGCCCGAGGGCGGCGAGAGCCGCCTCGTACAGCGGACGCGACGCGGCGATGTCTCGAACCTTGACGCTGACGTGGTCGATCATGACGACCAGGATACGTCAGCTCACGCGCGATCGGCGGTCAGCTCGCGCTCGTGCGGCGGCTCGATGGGCGGATTGTCGTCCTCACGCGCGTTCTCGTCGCCGATGGCGCGCTTGAGCGGGATGTACAGGACGATCATGAGCGCCCCGGTCACCAGCGAGATCGTCGCCAGCAGCAGGAAGAAGCTGCTGTTCGACATGCGGTTCGACCAGGTGGCGAGGTAGCCGGAGGCGTAGTTCCCGAAGAAGCTGGAGAGGAACCACATGCCCATCATCATCGACAGGATCCGCGGCGGAGCGATCTTGGTCACCAGCGAGAGGCCGACCGGCGACAGGTAGATCTCGCCGAGCGTCAGGAGGAAGGAGCAGCCGACCAGCCAGCCGAAGCTCGCCTTCTGCCCGCTGTCGACGACGTGCCCGCCGCCGATCATCACCAGGAAGGAGAAGCCGAGGAGGAAGCAGCCGATGGCCATCTTGGCCACGCTCGAGGGGTCCTTCCCCTTCTTCTGCAGCCAGGCCCAGAAGGGGTTCACCAGGAACGTCAGGAGGAAGATGAAGATGCCGTTGATCGACTGGAACCAGGTCGAGGGCATCTCCCACGAGCTGCCGAGGAAGGCGAGCACGTGCAGGTCGGCCTTGCCGTCGGCCCAGAACTGCAGCGAGTTCCCCTGCTGCTCGTAGACGCCCCAGAAGGAGATGTTCAGCGCGCAGAGGACGACCAGGGCCACGATGCGGGCAAGCTCCCCCTTGGTGAACGGCTTCTTCTCCTTCGTCGCCGGGGCGCTCGCCGCGGCGGCGCTGGCGTTCGCGCTCTTCTGCATGACCAGGTCGGCGGCGAGGTAGCGCTGCCCCCAGAGGTACAGACACAGGCCGATGATCATGCCGACGCCCGCCGAGCCGAAGCCCCAGGCCCAGTGCTCGTTGCCGGCGGCGTCCTTGGTCTGCCCGAGGGTCCCGCAGATGAGCGGGGAGAGCAGCCCGCCGATGTTGATGCCGACGTAGAAGACGTTGAAGGCGCGGTCGCGCCGGGCGTCCCCCTTGCCGTACAGGTTGCCGACCTGGGTGGAGATGTTCGATTTGAAGAAGCCGTTGCCGATGATGAGCGTGAGCATCGCCGGGAAGAAGAGCGCCTCCTTCATCATCATGAACTCGCCGATGGCCATGATGACGCCACCGATGATCACGGACTTGCGCTGGCCGATCAGGCGGTCGGCGAGGATGCCGCCGAAGACCGGCGTGAGGTACACGAACGCGGTGTACAGGCCGTAGATCTGGTCGGCGAACTGCTCGTCGTCGAGGTGGCCGAAGACCGCCTCGATGGCGTGACGGACGGCGAAGAAGCCTGGGACACCGCCGGAGACGTCGGGACGCGAGAGCCGGTGGGCGACGTAGAGCGCCAGGAGCGCGCGCATCCCGTAGAAGCAGAAACGCTCCCACATCTCGGTGAGAAACAGGATGGTCAGGCCGATGGGGTGGCCGAACAGCTCGCGCTCGCGTGCTTGCATTTGCGGACCGGCCTCCTACGCCCGGCGGAGGGTGCGGTCGAGCGCGAAACTCGCCCGGTGGTACGCCGCCAGCGCGCGCCGGACAGCCAGGCTCTCGGACCCGGCGTTCTCGACCAGATCGACCGGCACCGCCAGGGCGAGCAGCGTGGAGCGGGGGACGCGCGGGTGGTGCCCCCCTTCCTGGCCGGCGGCGAGCACCGCCTGCGCCGTCTCGCCGAGGAGCAGCGGGAGCAGGAAGGCGAGGTCCTGGGCTGCGTCGGTCCGCGCGCGCAGGACGACGAACTCGCTCGAGACGAGCAGCGGCCGGGCGCCCAGCTCGGCGAAGATGGCCGGGTGGGCGAAGCCGATCTGGCGCAGATACGGGCGCAGGCGCGACACCAGCAGGTCCCCCGAGCGCACCAGGCGCTTCGGGCTGCGCACCGACGGCTCGCTCCGGCGCGCGGCGGCAAGATCGACGACGCCGTCCTGCACGTGGGTGGTGTCGAGGATGACCGCGCCCGCGGCGGCCGGTTCTTGCGGATCGACCAGATCGGTCCGCTCGAGCACCAGCGCCGAGAGCGGCACGGTGGCCGCGTGATGCTGCAGGGAGGCGGCGCGGTGTCGCTCGGGCGCGAGCACCAGCTGCTCGCCGAGCTCGGCGACGGTGCGGATGCAGGTGAAGGGCGGCGGCTTCAACGGGCGGGATTCAACTGCACGAACGCCGCAGCTCGTTCGCCAGGATCTTCCCGCGGTCGGCGTCGAGCCGGGTGGTGGCGAGCACGCCGTCGCGCGCCTGGGCGCAGCGCCCCATCACGATGTCGTCGTAGGTGCGGGCGGCGCGCTCGGTGCTCCCCTGGGCGGCGAAGGGATCGAGCAGATCGCGGGTGCCGACGAGGACGAAGGCCACCACCACCACCGCGGCGCAGGCCATGCCGATGCGGCGGGTGGCCGCGGGCGAGTAGCCGGTGCCGCGTTTCCAGCCGGCCGCGAGGAGCCCACCGGTGACGGCGCCGGCGACGTGCGCCGCGTTGTCCGCGTTCATCCGCGAGCCGAGCAGCAACGTGAGGAGCAGCCAGAACCCGGTGCTGCGGGCGAGATCGCTCTTCCAGCCTTGCACCCGCACGCCGATGACCATGGCGGCGCCGATGACGCCGCAGATCGCCCCCGAGGCGCCGGCGCTGAGACGGTCGGTGGCGCCGGTCACGCCGAGCAGGCTGCCGAGTGGCGCGAGCTGGGGATGCGTCACCACCATCGGAGCGAAGAGCGGGACCGCGGCGCTGAAGGCGCTGCCGACGATCCCGGTGACCAGGTAGAGGACGGAGAAGCGCGCCGAGCCAGCCGCCACCTCCACCACCGGCCCGACCTGACGCAGCGCGTACAGGTTGAAGAGGATGTGCAGCAGCGAGACGTGCAGGAACATCGAGGTCACCCAGACCTCGAAGCGGTGCTCCCCCCAGACGAAGGGGCTGTAGTTGGCGCCGAACAGGAGCATCCCGCGGTCCGGCATCTTCACCAGGGCGGTGAGGTTCTTCACCGTGAGCAGCTGGGCGACGAAGACCACCGCCGCGGCCAGGATGATCCAGCGGGTCACCGGCGCGCCGGCCAGCGCCTCGGGCGGCCCCATGAAGAGGCGCGCCAGGCGCGTCCGCAGCGGCAAGGCCGGCGGCGGATCGGACACGGCGTGCGTGGCACCCACCTCTGTCATGACGTGCTCGTAAGCCGGACCCGGCGGGAAGTACAGGCGTCCGCGGCGGAGCAAGGAGAAGTTCCTGCGCGAACTTGGCCCCGTCTCGCGGCGGCTGATAGCGCCCTAGAGAACCGATGGAGCCGCTCGTCGTCGCGTCGCTTTGGGCTCGCCGCTGGGCGCGCGTGTCGGGTGGTCTGCTCGTCATGGCGGGGCTGTCGGCTTACGTCGTGCGCAGCGGGAGCGGGCCGATCCCGTCCAGCGCCGGCTTGCTGGCCGTCGCCTACAACGTCATGGGCGCCGTCGCCCTGGTCGTCGGCATGCTCTTCGGCGTCGCCCTCTTGCGGCGCAAGCTGCGCGGCGAGGCGAGCCAGCGGCGCGGCCGGGCTCACGAGCCTTCGCTCGGCGTGGATGTCCAGCTGGGGGCGCTCCTCGCGCTCCTCGTCGTCTGGGCGCTGGTGCGGGTCGACGGCAACCTGTCGGGGCCGTTCTCGCCGTCGCTCTTCGTCTTCGTCGCGCTGGTCGCCGCGTGTCTTCGGCCGGTGGCGGCGCTCCTGGTGGTCGCTTTCCTCCTGGTCATCGAGCTGGCCATCCGCGCCAGCCTGTCCGGCACGGTCGGCGCGACGAGCGCGGGGTCGCTGCAGCCGATCGCCGTCCACGCCGCCTTCATCGCCTCGTTCGCGCTGCTCCACGTCGCCTCGCTGCGCGCCGAGATCGCCCGCATCCGCCGTCGCTCCGGCGCCGAGCTGGAGCGCGAGCTCGCCCGCCTCAAGGAAGACGCCCGCCGCTACCGCCGGTCCGGTGGGGCCGAGGAAGAGGCCAGCGAAGCCGCTCGCGAGGAGCGCACCCAGCGCTCGAGCGTGGAAGAGATCCACCAGTCGGTGCACTACGCGCTCGATCTGTTGCGCCGCACGCTCGACCTGCACACCGCCGTCCTCCTCTGGTTGAACGACGCCGGCACGCACCTGCGCATCAGCGAGCTGTCGACCTCCAGCGACGACATCCAGGACGCGCCCTTCTCCGCCGGGGACGGCGTGCTCGGTGCGGTCATCGCCCGCCGCGAGCGCGTCTCGCTCCGCGGGCTGAAGCCGTCGTACAAGATCCCGTACTACGCGGGCGCTCACCCGGTCCGCGCGCTCACCGCCTTGCCGGTGATGGAAGGGGATCAGCTGCGCGGGATCCTCGCCCTCGACCGCGCCGCCGACGCGCCGTTCTCTCCTCACGAGGAGGAGCTGGCGGCTCGCGCGGCGCGCTACTGCCTGCGCGCCATCCAGAACGAGCGCGTCTTCCTCCAGCTCGAGCGGGCCAAGGTGGAGCAGGGAAAGCTCTACCGCGCGGCGCAGGCGCTCGGAGCTG
>JAMFST010000639.1 GCA_026225435.1 Labilithrix luteola | reverse complement strand
TCCTTGGCCTCGCGGCCGACCGCCAGGACCTTGTTGCCGCCACGGGCGTCCTTCTGCACCGCCACGACGGACGGCTCGCAGGAGACGATGCCCTTGTCGACGATGTCGGCCGCGAGCTCCGGCGGGGTCTTCTCGAGGGCGAGTAGCACCGCTTCGACGATCGCGTTCGTGGGCTCGGCCAGCGCTTCGCGAATTTCGTCCGAGTTGACGATGACGGTCTTCGGGATGCCGGCGACGAGGTCGCGGCCTTTGACCTCGCATGTCCGCTGCTGCTCGAGCGGATACGCGTTGCCGACTTCCATCTTGATGCGCTCGGCGGTCTGCTCGCCGATGGCCAGGTTGTACTTGCGCTTGAGGTAGGCCTGGATGGCCTCGTCCATCTTGTCGCCGCCGACGCGCACGCTCTGCGAGTAGACGATGCCGGCCAGCGAGATGACGGCGACCTCGGTGGTGCCACCGCCGATGTCGACGACCATGTTGCCGGACGGCTCGGTGATGGGGAGTCCGGCGCCGATGGCCGCGGCCATGGGCTCCTCGATCAGGTAGACCTCGCGGGCGCCGGCGCTCTCGGCCGACTCCTTGACCGCGCGCTTTTCGACCTCGGTGATGCCGAAGGGGACGCAGATGATGATGCGCGGCTTCACCAGCGTGCGGCGGTTGTGCGCGCGCGCGATGAAGTAACGGAGCATCGCTTCGGTAATTTCGAAGTCGGCGATGACACCGTCGCGAAGCGGGCGAACCGCGCGGATGTTGCCCGGGGTGCGACCGAGCATCTCCTTGGCCTCGCGGCCGACCGCCAGGACCTTGTTGCCGCCACGGGCGTCCTTCTGCACCGCCACGACGGACGGCTCGCAGGAGACGATGCCCTTGCCCTTCACGTAGATGAGCGTGTTGGCGGTGCCCAGATCGATCGCCAGATCGTTCGAGAACAGGCCGTTGAGCCAGTCGAAGATCACTTGGCGCGCTCTCCGACGAAGCGGGAGGAGCGGGAGCTGGCGGGGTGGGGCTGGGAAAGAAACATCCTGAGCGAATCCTCATCCCCTGAACCGTCGACCTTCGGAAAGGCCGGGGCCGTCGAGGTGGGGGACGGGCTTGTACCACAGAGGGTGATGGAGTCGAGACGCGACCCACCGAAGCTCCACGCGGTGTTTCCGCCGACAAACGCGAAAAGGGCGGACACCACGTGAGTGGTGCCGCCCGTATCGCGAAGCACATCTCGAGGCAGCGGCAGCGGAAGCCGTGAGCTTCCGCTGACGACTCAGCCCTTCGAGATCTTGCCTTCCTTGTGCGGGTGGTGAGCCCGGCACGCGGGGCAGAACTTCTTGATCTCGAACTTCTCGGACATCGTCCGCTTGTTCTTGGTCGTCGTGTAGTTCGCGCGGCTGCAGTTCCCGCACGTCATCTTGATCAAATCGCGCATAACAAACCTTCCGCGTTCTTCACGCCGCTAAGCCGGCGCTAGTTACCGCGCCGCCCGAGCAAAAATCAACCGATTGCGCCCAGCGGCTCCAAAAAAGCCGTCAATCAGCGCGTCACAACATGGGGACGACCAGCAGGATCGCAAGGACCCGCTGGCGCCGCCTTTGCCGATCAATCGTCGGGATCGACGTCCCAGCGGCCGTTGTGGCCGCTCTCGCGGCCAGAAGCTGCGCCCGGGGTGCCACCGCCGCCGCCGCGCTTCTTGCGCGGACCGTCTTCGCCGGCGCCGCCGCCGGTGCCGTACTTCTTGCGACGGTCGTCGAACGTCTTGCGCGCCGCCGCCGGGGGCGGGCCACCGAACGCTGCTGCTGCCGGGGGACCACCGGCGTAACCGCCGCCGCCACCACCGCCGGCGTAACCACCACCGCCGCCGCCAGCGTAACCGCCCCCCGCCGGACGCTCCGGACGCTCACCCTTGGGGTGCGCGAGGTTGACCACGAGGCGCCGGCCGCGGATGTCCGCCGTGCGGAGCTGCTCGCTCGCCGTCTTGGCCGAGTCGGTGCTGGCCATGGTGACGAAGCCGAAGCCGCGCTTGCGGCCGTCCGGATCCGTCGGGAGATGAACGCGGACGACCTGACCGTCGACCACGCCGTTGATCAGCGTCTCGACCTCCTGGACCGTGCAGTCGTAGGGGAGGTTGCCGACGTAGAGCGTGCGATCCGGCGCACCCGGCCCACCGGCTCCACCGCCGGGACCGAAGCTACGCGGCGCACCGCCCGGGCCACCAGGCCCTGCAGGCCCGCCGAACGAGCGCGCACCCGGACCACCCGGACCGGGTGGACCCCCGAGACCATCACGACGCGGCGGCTCCTGCTGGAAGGGGCGCACCGAGATCGACTTGCCAGCCTGCATCGAGCCATCGAGGGCGTCACGGGCCGTCTGGGCCTCGGCCGGCGTGGACAAGGTCACGAATCCGAAGCCGCGGGGACGGCCCGTTGCGCGATCTTTGGGCAAGCTCACGTTGACGACGGATCCTCCCGTCGCTTCGAACAATTGCTTCAACACATCTTCCGAAACACTGTCCGGCAGACCCGCCACGAACAGCTTCGCTTCCTCATTCCCCGTAGCCAAAACTTGAAACCTCCGTTGAACACTGGAGCGCCGCCAACAAAAACGTGGACGAACGCGTGCGCCTTCTCCGACGCCCTTACGACGATATCGCGCGTCGCACAGCCGTCAATCGCACTTTCGCGATTAAAAGCGCCTGGAGGCGCGCGCGACGGTCACGTGACGCTCTCGAGACTGGGGGGATGGACCCTGACCGTGACGACGAATGCTGCGCCGGGACCGGCCGTACCCGGCGTCGGGCCCGCTTCCAGCGACCTGGTGGCGTCGAGCGATGCCGCGGCCGGGGAGGAGGCATCGCCGGCGCCGGAAGCGGTCTCGACGTAGGCGCGCCCCCCGTGGCTCTCGGCGATGTGGGCCACCAGCGCGAGGCCGATGCCGCTCCCGCGCGGGCGGTCGAGGGCGTCGCCGTCGTTGGCCGGGCCACGGACGAAGCGCTCGAAGATCCGCTCGCGAGCCTCGGGCGGGACGCCGGGTCCCTCGTCGACGACGCGGATCTCCGCCAGCGTCGGCTGCGTCGGGCGGCGGCGCGCGGAGATGCGGATGCGTTTTCCGCCGCGCGCGTACTTGAGCGCGTTGTCGAGGAGGTTGATGAGCGCGAGCTGGATGGCGCGCTCGTCCACCGAGGCAGCCAGGTGCGGCTCCACGTCGACCTCCAGCTCCACCCCTTCGCGCTCGGCGCGGTAGCGATAGACAGCGGCGGCCTGCTCCACCGCCTGGCCGACGTCCCCTTCGTGCATGTCGTAGGCGCCGCGACCGCGCTCGACGCGGGCGAAGTCGAGGACGTTCTCGATGAGCGCGGAGAGGCGCTCGCTCTCGCGGACGATGATATCGAGGTACTCCTGCCGCTTCTCCTCGCTGCTCACGCGGCCGCTCTGGAGCATCTCGCCGAACATGCGCACCAGCGCGAGCGGCGTCTTCAGCTCGTGGCTCACGTTGGCCACGAAGTCGCTCTTGAGGCGCGAGACGCGGCGCTCCTTCTCCGCCGTGAGCAGGATGGTGACCATCCCGGCGAGGATGACCGCGCAGGAGAGCGTCACCAGACCGAGCTCCCACTGGCGCCGCGTCTGCACGCTGTTGGCCAGCTCCTCGCTCATCAGCGGCGAGACCTGGAGCCGCCAGTTGTACAGGGTCGTCGGGAACTTCACGCCGACGGTGAACTGCCCGGTGCGCAGCGGCGGGCCGTAGATGATGCGCCCCTCCTCGTCGACCACGTTGACCCGGTTGGCCGGATCCTTCTCGGGGTAGAGCGTCGGCAAGGTGGCGCGGACGATGCGGCCGATGTCGTGGCGGGCGATGATCAGGTACTTCCGGCCGGCGTCGACCCGGTGCCAGTAGCTGACCAGGTAGCTGTCGCCGCGGTACTCGCGGTGCAGGTGGCGGAGCTCCGCTTCGGGCTCGCCGAAGTTCATGTCGTGCACCATCCGCTGCGTGAGGATGCGGCGGAACGTCTCCTCGTCGCTCCACGAGCTGGTCGCGCGCGAGGCGTAGGCGAGGACGCGGTTGTCCTCGTCGAGGACGAGGATCGCGCGCACGGTCGGCGTCTCGCGCGAGGCGGTCGGGAGCCAGCGCTCGGCGAGGTCGCCGAGGCGCGCCGGATCGGCCACGGCGACGACGGCGTTGTCCTCGTCGATGATCTGCTGATCGAGGCGCTCGGCCTTCTCGCCGGCGAGGCCGAGCGTCGCCTCGAGCACCGACTGCTGGCGCAGCTTGTCGATCTGCGAGGTGGTGCGGAAGGTGAAATAGGCGACGATGCCGACCGCGCCGAGCATCGCCGGCAAGAGGACGAAGCGCGAGACCGAGTGCCGAAGGTGCCCCAGTCGAAGCGCAGCCGCGAGCGGCTCATCGCGTGCTTCTCGTCACTCGCGACGAGAGGTCGGTCTCTCGCTCACCCGCTGGGCGTCGATGACCACCCCGCGCTGCGCGACGAACTCGGCGTACTGGCGGGCGATGTACACCAGAGCGTGCCCCTCGGCCTCGCCGAAGGGCTGCTGGTCGAGCGCGCCGTCGAGCTCGAGGATGCCGATGTAGCGGCCCGCGTGGACGATGGGGGCGAAGACCGCCTCGCCGTCGACCGTCGCGCCGGCCTGGCGCATGACCGCGTGGAAGCGGGCGTCTTGGTCCGCCGTGCGTGCGAGCAGGCGCTGCGCCGCGGCGTTGCCCCGGCCGGCGACGACGACGAACTCGCGGCGGTCCATGTCGTAGAGGTGGACGAAGCCGCGCGTGGCCGGGATCTGCTCGAGGGCGAGACCGACGCAGAAGTCCGCCCCTTCGACCGCGTCGCGGAGGAAGGCCAGATCGTACATCGCCTCGAAGAGGACCGAGAGCAGCTCGTCGCCGCGCTTGCGAGCGAAGACCATGCGCGGGATCGACGAGCGCGAGGAGGCGATGCTGCCGAAGGAGCGCGGCTCGCGCTGCGAATCGCGCGCGTCGACGGCCGGGATGTCCGCGAGGCCGTCGCTCGACGGATCCGACGGGGCGGCCGCGGCGGCCGGGCTCGACTCGCTCGGCGGTGGCGGGCCGGGCCGCAGGGTGTCGTGCGGCAGCGCGGGGTCGGACGGCTCCGGGAGCTCGATCACCACGGGCTGGCTCGCGCTGTCGGCCTTCGGGAGGTCGAGCGAGTCGAGGTGGCGATCGGCGGAGAGCGGCGCATCTCCGCGCTCGGTGACCGGCGGATCGAGCGGGATGCGGATGGTCGCGTCGGGGGTGAGGCCGCGCGTGCTCGGCGATGGTCGCGGAACGGACGGCGGGGCGGATGGCGGCGCGGCGGGGACGGAGGCGGGCGGCGCGGGGACGGACGGCGGCGCCGCTTCGGCGGGGACGGCCGCCGACGGGAGGCTGGAGATGCGCGCGGACTCGCCCAGCGCCATCGCGCTCGGCGGCGGCGGAAACGACAGCGGCATCGGCGCCGCGGGTGTCCCCCGGCGGAGCGGGAAGTCGAGGACCGGATCGGTGCGCCAGTCCTTCCAGGTCAACGTCGCGATGGGCAGCACCGAGGGGCGGCCGCTGAAGACGCGATCGAAGGCGGCGAGGTTGATCAGCTTGCCCGAGGGGAGCGACGCCATGTCCTTCTGGATGCGCGCCAGCTCGGCGAAGATCGCGCGCTCGGCGACCTCCTCGGTGGTGTCGGCGGGGAGTGCGAAGGCGAGCTCCCGGTAGTGCAACGGCGAGTCGGCGGTCGGGAGCTGGCTGCGCTCGAAGACCACCACCGGCGCAGGGAGCGCCGGTTCCGAGGGGGGCGGCGGCGGTTCCGCGGCAGCAGGCGCCGACACCGGCGCTGACGGGACGGACGGAACCGAAGGCACCGACGCCGGAGACGACGCCACCGCCGGCGGGACGGCCGGCGCGCTCGGTGCTGGGCTCGACGGCGCAGGGCGGGGCGGCACGAGCGATGGGCCGCGCACTTCGCCGAGCGGCGTGTCGTCCGGAGCGGTGGTCACGCGGTAGGCGAGGAGCCCGTGCGGCTCGATGGCGCGGCAGCCGTCCTCGAGGAGCTCGATGGTGAAGTCGGTGATGGGGCCGGACTCACCACGGATGGCGCGGGCCGCTTGCAGGGCGCGCGGCCATGCCTCGGCATCCACCACCAGGGTCGCAGGGGGCGTATGCGCCCCGATCTTCGTCGCTTCCACGTACCAGCGCATGGACGAGCCTCGTGACGGGTGAAAACAACTCGCACGCCGGGGCGCGCACCGCAAATTCAATCTGCATGGTGACCGTCAGGTCACACGTTACTCGGCGCGCAGACCGTCCGTGGGGCGAAGTCGGGCGGCGTACAGCGCGGGGAAGATCGTGGCCACCAGGCAGATGAGCACCGCGACGCCGCCGGTGATGAGGAACTCGGTCGGGCGGATGAGCACCGGCAGACGGTCGATGAAGTAGACCTTGGGGTCGAGCGGGAACTTGTAGAGCGAGAGCGCCTTGCAGCAGACGTAGCCGAGCAGCAGGCCGCTGCCGGTGCCGACCATGCCGATGATCCCGCCCTGGTAGAGGAAGAGGCGGAGGATGGCGAGGTCGCGGGCGCCGAGCGCCTTGAGGAGGGCGATCTCCTTGCGCTTGTCGAGGACCACCATGATCAGCGTGGCCACGACGGTGAAGGCGGCGACGACGATGATGATCGTGAGCACCACGCTCATGAGGATCTGCTGGATGAGCAGCGCGGTGAAGAGGCCGTGATTGAGCTCGCTCCAGTCCATCGTGTGGTAGCGCGAGTCGCCCAGGAGCACGTCGATCTGCTTGGCGATGGCCGAGGCCTTGTCGATGTCGTCGACCTTCATCTCGACGCCGGTGACGCTGTCGCCGTTCTCGTAGAAGGTCTGCGCCTCGTACAGGTCGGTGTAGACCAGCTTCGCGTCGTACTGCTCGAAGCCGGCCTCGAAGTAGGCGATGACCCGGAACTGCTTGGCGATGGGCGGGCGGCCGCCGGCGGCGCCGATGGAGATGCCGATGAGCGGGCTGGTGATCTGCAGGCAGTCGCCCAGCTGCAGGCCGAGCTGCTTCATCAAGGTGTAGCCGACGACCACGCCGGGGAGCTGCGCGGTGGCGGCGGCGCTGTGGCACGGGTCGGGGTCGACCGCGTCGGGGAGATCGTCGTCAGCGGGCAGCTGGCTGGCGTAGCCGCCGGCGGGGGTGACGTCGCCGCTGGGGGCAGGGGCGGCTCCCGCGGCGGCCACGGGCTCCTTCGCGGAGGAGACCGCGGGAGCGGGCGCACCGGCATCGGCCTTGGCGCTGGCCTGCAGCTCCTCGTCGTGGGCGATCTCGTTGCGGATCGCCTGCAGCAGCCGCTCCTGCTTGCGCACGTCGACGCCGCCGTCGGCGTTCGTCTCCAGCGGCGGCAGGCCGTTGAAGGGGTCGATGTCGTCGAGCGGGCTCTTCTCCGCCGGCTCGCTGCCGGGCATCCGCACCGTTTTGCGCGGCGTGGGGTCGAGCGGGTGCAGATCGGGATCGGCAAGGTCGTCGAGGCCGGTGTGCGCCGGCGGCTGCGTGCCCGGGCGACGCAGGCCGTCGAGCGTCCCGCCGTGGATGTTCTTCGGCAGATCCAGCACGCTCGGCATCAGATCGGGGTCGATCCCCTTCAGCAGGACGCCCGTGGCGGTGCGCGTGCCGTGGGTGACCATCATCGGGTTGATGACGAAGGGGGCCACGCCGATGACGTGCGGCACCGCCGACACCTTCTTCATCACCTCCCGGTACTCGTGGAAGTCGTTGATGTACTTCAGCACCAGGACGTGGGCGTTCACCCCCAGCACCTTCTCGCGGAACTGCTGCTGAAAGCCGCCGGTGACGCTCATGACGGTGGCCAGCGCGGCCACGCCGAGGGTGACCCCGAGCATCGCGAAGGCGGTGCCGACCGAGACGAAGGCCTGGCTCTTCTTGGAGGCCAGGTAACGCAGAGCGAGGTCGAACGGATATCCCATGCGGAAGGAGAAGGGGCGGAACGCCGGGGCATGCCGGTACCACGGTTTCACCCGCGGGAGGAACGCTGGTATCATCCGAGCGCGCTTCGATGGCCGATCTCGAACATCGCCACGTGGCCCCGGATTCCCTTGGGCCGGCAGCCTCGAGCCCGGAGCCTGACTGGGCGCCGCAGGGCGCGAGCGCTGGCGACGAGCTTATCGGGCAGACAGTGGCCGAGCGCTGGGTGGTGGAGCGCAAGCTCGGGCAGGGGGGGATGGGCGTGGTCTACGGCGCCCGCCACTCGGTCATCGACCGGCGGGTCGCGCTCAAGGTGCTGCGCGCAGACCTGGCGCGCGATCCGCAGATCATGGCGCGCTTCGTCCAGGAGGCGAAGGCGGCGTCGCGCATCGGCAACCCGCACATCGTCGAGGTGAGCGACTTCGGCCAGCTGCCCGACGGGTCGACCTACTTCGCCATGGAGCTGCTGGTCGGGCAGAGCCTGGCGGACGCTATCGACGAGAATCCCGGCAAGCCGCTGCCTCTGGGGCGGATCGTGCACGTGGCGCGGCAGGTCTCGCGCGGGCTGGGGGCGGCCCACGACGCGGGGATCGTGCATCGCGACCTCAAGCCCGACAACGTGATGCTGGTGGCGCGGGGGAGCGACGCCGACTTCGTGAAGGTGCTCGACTTCGGCATCGCCAAGGTGGGCAGCTCGGCGGAGAAGGTGACGCGCGCTGGTCAGGTGTTCGGGACGCCGCACTACATGTCGCCCGAGCAGGCGGAGGGCAAGGCGGTCGACGCGCGCACCGATGTCTACGCGCTCGGCGTCATGATGTTCGAGATGGCGAGCGGCGGGGTGCCCTTCGACGCCGACAACTTCATGGGGATCCTGACCCAGCATCTGTACAAGGAGCCGCCTCCGCTGAAGGTGGCGCTCGATGGGACGCCGGTGTCGCCGGCGCTCGCGGCGATCGTCGGCAAGTGCATGGCGAAGAAGGCCGACGAGCGCTACCCGACGATGGACGAGGTGGGGGCGGATCTCGACCGGCTCGCCGGCGGGAGCACGCCGCTCGCCGCGCAGGTCGCGCCGCGGGGGCCGGCCGGTGCGGGGCGCAGCTTCGCGCAGACGGCCTACACCACCGAGACGCTCACGGAGATGTCGGGGCCGGGGGAGGACGGCGAGACCGATTCGTCGCGCAGTCCGACGGTCGCGCGCAAGCCGCGGCGGGTGTCGCCGGGGCTCGTCGGCGGCGTGGCGGGGCTGGTGGTGATGCTCGGTGCGGCGGGCTGGATGGCCTCGCGCCGCGGGCCGGCTCCGGAGCCGCTCCACGCGGATCCGAGCCTGGTCGTGGCGACGGCGACGGCGGCGTCTTCTTCCTCGGCGTCCGCGCCCGCCTCCGCAGTGGCTCCGCCGACGGTCGCGCCGGTCGCCTCGGTCGCGCCGGTGAGCGATCCGGCTCCGTCGGCCGACGCCGGCAAGCCGCGCGCGACGCCTCGCCGCCCCGCGAGCCCCGCCAAGGCGAAGTGCAACATCGAGGATCCGGGCTGCGATCCCTGGAAGTGAGCCAGGCCGGCATCACCCCAGCTGGGCGCACCGGCGGGACATCGAGCGCTCGAAGCCGGTGACCGGGAAGCTCACCGGGGCGCTGGCGCTCCCGCCGCCGAGGAGCATGCCGAGGGCGACCAGCAGCACGCGGAAGTGGGCGCCGTCGTCGGGGTGAGCGAGGAGCGCGGCCGGCGCCTTGTGTCGCCAGTCGACGAGCGCGTCGACGTCGAGCCGCGCGAGCCGCTCCGCAGCCCAGAGGTCGAACTCGTTGGCCCAGGTGGGCGTGCCCGCCTCTTCGCCGTCACCCATCATGGCCAGGTTGTGGGTCATGCCGGCGCTCCCCACGAAGAGGATCCCCTCGTCGCGCAGGGGGGCCAGCTTCTGGCCGAAGGTGAGCTGCTTCGCCTCGCTGAGGTACGGGTACGCGAGCTCCACCACCGGCACCTGGGCCGCGGGGAAGAGACAGCGGAGCGGCATCCAGGTGGTGTGATCGAACCCCCGGCTCGTCGAGCGGGTGGCGGGTCGGCCGTCCCCGAGGAGCTGGTCGAGGCGACGGGCGAGCGCCTCGCTGGGCGGTGTCGCGTACTCGAGATCCTGGGGCAGCTGGCGCTTGAAGAGAGCCGGGAGATCGTACATCGCGAAGCCCGGTCCCGTGGGGCCCACCGCGAGCTCGCGCGAGGCGACGTGAGGGGTCATGACGACGATCCCGCGCGGAGCCGTCAGGCTCGCGCCCCAGCGCTGGAGCGCTGCGCGGCGTTCCTCGTTGTGCGGCAAGAAGAGCGGGGTGCCGTGGCTCACGAAGAGCACCGGCGGACGTGCCAGCGCCGCTGCGTTGGCGGGGGTGGCGCGCGCGGCGAGCAGCGCCCCGACAGCTCCCTCGAGGACGCGACGGCGGGTGAGCGTGGTCATCGTGCGGTCGACGGATGGCAGGTGAAGCAGGAGACCGTGGGATCGTCGGTGAGCTCAGCCAGCTGCGGGGTCACCTCCTCGATCATGAAGCGCGTCGTCCGCGCGACCGCGGGATCGGGCGAGGTCGCCGTCGGCAGGTGCGCGGGGTCGAGCGGGGGGAGCGCGTTGGGCATGCGGTAGCGCACGTTCTCGCCATCGGCGCCGTGGCAGGTGACGCAGCTCATCTCGGGGTAGGGCCGCCTGCCGAAGCGCTGGAAGGTGCGCGCCATGTTCGGCAGCACCACGAAGGTCATCGTGTCGTGATGCTCCTCCCAGCTCGCGCCCGACCACGTCCCGTTCGCCGGCGCCTCGGCGACCGGAGGTCTCCCCGAGACCGGGGTAGCCGTCGGGTGGCAGCTCAGCGTGCTGGCCAGCACGAGGCCGACGACGACGATCACGCACCGCACCTCACCGCACCGGCTTGCTCGGGCGGCGGACGAATTTCTTCCCGTCGAAGCGGTAGCTCTCGCCGGTGCCCGCCCAGGGCAGGAGGATCGGATCCATCGAGGCCGCCGGCTCCACGTCGAACGAGGTGGCGTCCCAGCCGGTCGCCTTCTCCGGGCCGACGTCGACCGTCCCCCTGGCCGCGTGGACGAAGTCGACGACCTCCTTGCGCCCGTGCTCCCCGTCGCGGGCGATGCGGACCTCGTGGGCGAACACCGACGAGGGGGATCCGCTGGCGAAGGAGAGGATCTCGAACGCCTCGCGGAGGATGCCGTCGGTGGTGGTCACCTGGCGCAGGATGAGGAGATCGTCCTTGCCGTCGCCGGTGGCGTCGCGCACGTCGAGGTGGACGACGCGCGCGCCCAGATCGAGCCAGTCGAAGGCCTTGCCGTCGCGGTAGTGCGGTCCGAGGGCGACGAGCAGCGGGCCGTAGAGGAGGACGCGCTCCTTGAGGCCGTCGCCGGCGACGTCGACGATGAGGTCCTGATCGGGCGTTGCGTGGACCAGGTTGCGCGGCGCGAGGAAGGTGTCGGCGAGGTTCGCCTCCACGTCGATGAGGAGCGGAGGGAGCCCGGTGCTCTTGCTGGCGCCGGGAATCGTCGAGAGGACCGCCACCGGCTGGGCGCCGGCGCCGTCGTGGTAGCGGATGGCGGCGCGCAGGCCGGCGCGCGTGGTGCGACCGTCGCCGAGCTGGGACCAGGGGATGGCCACCTCGAAGGTCGCGCCGCCGTTGCCGTCGAGGGGCTGCACGGCGACGCGCGCACCGGGGACGGGCAACGCCTTGTCGCCGCTGGCGCGCTGGACGTGGCCGCGCTTGCCGTCGAGGTGCACGCTGAAGGCCAGCTGCGGGTTGCGCTCGGTCGGGGGGACCTGCAGCTCGAGCTCCGCGTTGTCGGTCGCGTCGGGCGTCGGGTCGTGGATCTCGCCGGCGAAGTAGAGGTTGGCGTCGTCCACGGCGATGCCGGCGGCGAGCGTCGCGCCGGAGCTGCCCATCTCCGCCTGGGTGACCTCGTCGAGCTCGGGCCACTCGCTCACCGCCCCGTCGATGGCGGGCGTGAGGGTGTGCGCGCGCAGGGCAGGGGGCGGCTCCTCGGCGGCCGGCGTCGACCCTCCACCGAGCAGACCACCCTCCCCCGCCGCGCGCACCCCGG
>JAMFST010000638.1 GCA_026225435.1 Labilithrix luteola | reverse complement strand
GGTCAAAGTGGAAGGTGACGGTCCACTTTGGACTGTACCAGAAAGGTGAGAGCGCGATGATGCAGCCGGACCAGTCTCAGTCTCAGTCCCGGGCCCAGGCCCAGGCCCATTCGCAGACGAACGGCAAGGCGCGACCCGTGGCGAAGGGGCCCGCGGGAGACTGGTCCGGCTGGAAGCTCGGGTTCCAGAGCCTCGAGGAGGAGACCGCTCCGTACCCGCGCGAGCTCGAGGTCACCGGCACGATCCCCGTGGAGCTCGAAGGGACGCTCCACCGTATCGGGCCGGCGCGCCACGACGTGTACGGGTCGCGCAACAAGCACTGGTTCGACGGCGACGGGATGGTCTTCGCCCTGCAGCTCCAGGGCGGGCGCGTGCTGTACCAGAACCGCTTCGTCGCCACGACCGGCAAGCTGCGCGAGGACGAGGCGCACCAGCGTCTCTACGGCGGCTTCGGCACCCGCGGCCCGGGCTCGCCGCTGCGTCGTCTGCTCCACCGCGGCGACCAGAAGAACCCGATGAACACCAACGTGGTGGTCCACGGCGGCAAGCTGCTCTCGCTGTGCGAGGGGGGCGCGCCGGTGCGGATGGATCCGACGACCCTGGAGACGACGGGCGTTGACGATCTCGGCGGGCTGCTCCGTCCGGGCGACACCTACTCGGCGCACCCCAAGCTCGATCGCGAAAGCGGCGAGATGTGGAACTTCGGGATGACCTACGGCAAGGCGGCGCTGGTGTCGCTCTTCTGCACCGCCAGCGACGGACAGACGCGGCGGGTGGCGCGCTTTGCGCTGCCGTTCCTGGCCATGGTCCACGACTTCGCGCTCACCGCCTCGAAGGCGGTCTTCGTCGTCGTGCCGCTCAAGCTACCGGCGGTGCCGGTGGGGCTGATGCTCGGGCAGCGCAGCTTCGGCGAGTCGCTGCGCTACGTGCCGGAGGCGGGGACGCACATCGCGGTGGTCGACCGGACGACCGGCGCCGTCGAGTGGCACACCGCCGACCCGTTCATGATGTTCCACACCATCAACGCGTGGGACGAGGGGAACGAGGTGGTCGTCGACGTGTGCGCCTATCCCGACGGCGGCATCCTGACGACGCTCACCGACGTGATGAGCGGCACGACGCCCACTCGTGCCTACGCGTGGGCCGAGCGGTTGCGCATCCCCAGCAGTGGTGGCGGCCAGCGCATCGCCCGCCGCCGTCTCAGCGACGTGCCGCTGGAGTTCCCCCGCGTGGCTGGCCGCGTGCTGGGCGCGGAGAGCACCGTGACCTACGGCGCGACCTGGCCGGAGTCGTCCAACTTCATGAGCACGCCGGCGGCGATCGATCTGAAGACCGGCGGCGCGGATCTGGCCCCCACGGTGGCGGGCGAGCTCACCGGGGAGCTGGTTCCGGTGACCAAGACCGGCGCGACGAGCGAGCGCGACGTGTGGCTGCTCACCGTGGTGCTCGACGCGAACAAGAAGCGGAGCGAGCTGCGCGTGCTCGACGGGAATGATCTGTCCGCCCCGCCGGTCGCTCGCGCGCCGCTGCCGCACGTCATGCCGCTCGGCTTCCACGGCAACTGGACCTCCGCGTCGCGCATGCCTGCCGCGCAGTCCTGAGCACGACCCCGGCGGACGTCAGCCCCGGTACGGGTTGTCTCGTCCGCTCGAGATCCAGCTCGCCAGCGCGTGGGCCAGGAGATCGTTCCCGCGCACGTTGGACACCAGGTACGCGCTCGACGAGCTCACCGGCTCGTCGGGCACGTTGGCGCGCAGCAGCCGCTCGTCCCACACCGCGCGGCTGCAGCTCTGACGGAGCTGGGTGGTCACCGCACGGAACGACTGGAACCGGCCCAGCGCCAGCACCGGCCCCGCGGTCTGCGCGCTCTCGCGCAGGAGCCACGGCCGCCCGACGCGGCTGTACATGTAGACGACGTGCGTGCGCTCCTCGACCGGCGCCGACGTCTTGCCCAGCTTCCCCAGGTTGCCGAAGATCTTCTGCTTCGGCGGCCGCGCGTTGGTCCCCGACGCGTCGGTGGTCGTCTGCCGGTGCACCGCCGGGATGAGCGCGACGACGTCCTCGTAGCCGAGCGGATCAGCCTTGCCGGAGCGCAGCTCGATCGACTCCGCGCCCAGGTGGAAGTGGTCCATCTCCACCATCGACTCGCTCGCCGCCACCTCACGCGCATCGACCACGGTAGCGGCGTGCTGGCGGGCGTTCATCGTTCCGGCCAGGCCGCTCGCGCGAACCGGATCATCGGTCTGCAGCAAGACGAGCGGCTTGGGGGCCACGATGCGCAGGCGCGCTTCGTACAACGTGCAGCCCAGCTCCGCGGCGAGCTTCGGCGCCTCCGCATCGGCGCTCCCGGACATCGCCAGGAGCACCACCGCGTAGAGGCGCCGAGCCTTGGGAGACGGGCTGCTCTCGCTCAGGACTTGAGCTCGGCCAGCTTCTTCGTCAGCTTCCCTTCGAGATCCTCGATGGCCTTGACGAAGCCCTTGATGCCCTCGTCGAGCTTGTCCTTCGCCATGCGGTTCTCGTCGTGCATCTTGCGGAAGGTGGCCTCGTCGATGGTCAGCTTGGGGATGTCCATCGCCTTGGCCTCGGACGCGTCGAGCTTCTTCTCCAGCGTGCCTTCCTTCTTCGCGAGCTCGCCGAGGAGCTCCGGCGCGATGGTCAGGAGGTCGCAGCCGGCGAGCTCGGTGATCTCGTCGAGGTTGCGGAAGCTGGCGCCCATGACCTGGGTCTTGGCGTCGTACTTCTTGAAATAGTTGTAGATTGCAGTGACCGAGACGACGCCCGGATCTTCCGCCGCCGGATAGCCCGCCTTGCCGGTGTCCTTCTTGTACCAGTCGAGGATTCGCCCGACGAACGGCGAGATGAGCGTGACCTTCGCGTCGGCGCAGGCGACCGCCTGGTGAATGCCGAAGAGGAGGGTCAGGTTGCAGTGGATGCCTTCTTTTTCCAGCTGCTCGGCGGCGCGAATGCCCTCCCAGGTGGAGGCCACCTTGATGAGGATGCGGTCACGCTTGATGCCGGCCTTCTCGTACAGACCGATCAGCGTGTGGGCCTTCTCGATGGTGGCCTTGGTGTCGTAGGAGAGGCGCGCGTCGACCTCGGTGGAGACGCGGCCGGGGACGATCTTGAGGATCTCGAGGCCGAACTCGACGCAGAGGCGGTCGACGACCCACTTGATGACCTTCGTCTGGTCCTTCTCGTCCCCGTGCTCCTTCTTCGCCCACTCGAGCGCCTTGGTGACGAGCTCGGAGTAGCCGGGCATGTCGGCGGCCTTGCCGATCAGGGTCGGGTTGGTCGTCGAGTCTTGCGGCTTGAACTCCTTGATCGACTGGAAGTCGCCGGAGTCGGCCACCACGGTGGTCATCGTCTTGAGCTGGTCGAGCAGGGTTGCCATGACCGCAGCCTACAACGACACGGCGCCGGTGCACCGTCGATTGCCCGTCAGCTCAGAGGGATTTCCAGCCGGACGCGAGCGCCGCGGACCGCGTTCGCTTGAGCATCGTTGAGGTTCTCGGCGAGGGCGGTGCCG
>JAMFST010000063.1 GCA_026225435.1 Labilithrix luteola | reverse complement strand
GCATCCCCTGCGTCGTCCTCGAGCGGCGCCATCGCTCGTACATCGAGATGCGCCAGCGCGCCGGCGTCGTCGAGGCGCGCGGCGTGCAGATGTTCGAGCGATGGGGGCTCGCCGACAAGCTCCTCGGCGGTCCGGTGGCCGAGACGATCGACTACCGGATCAGCGGCGTGGGGCGCGTCTTCACGGCGGCGAGCGATGACGGCAGCCCGAGCCGGTTCTGCACCCAGCAGATGCTCGTCACCAACCTGTTGCGCGAGCTCCTCGACGTCCGGCGCGGCGACGTCCGCTTCGACGTGACCGACATCGCGCTATGGAACGAAGAGGGGGAGCGCCCGAGGGTTCGCTACGCGGATGCGAGCGGCGAGCACGAGCTGCTCTGCGACTACCTGGTGGGCTGCGACGGCGATCGAGGGGTCAGCCGCCGGTCGATCCCCGATGGAGTCCTCACGACCTCCACGCACGACTTCGGCTACGCCTGGCTGGCCGCGCTGGTGGAGGCGCCGCTCGTCGGGCACCCGATCATGGCGGTGAGCGATCACGGCTTCGCGGCGCAGCTCCCGCGCGGGCCCTCGCGCAGTCGTTACTACCTGCAATGCGCGCTCCGGGATGGCCCGGAAGACTGGCCCGACGACCGGATCTGGGACGAGATCCGCCTGCGCGTCGGCGACCCGACCTTGCCGAACGCCGTCGTGCACGACAAGCTCTTCGTCCCGCTCCGGTCGGTGGTTCACTCCCCGATGCAGCACCGGAACCTCTTCCTCGCCGGAGACGCCGCGCACCTGGTTCCACCCACCGGCGCGAAGGGGATGAACCTCGCTCTGTACGACGTCGACGTGCTGGCGCGCGCGCTGGTCGGCG
The DNA here is from genome assembly GCA_026225435.1 of Labilithrix luteola. GTDB lineage: Bacteria > Myxococcota_A > Polyangia > Polyangiales > Polyangiaceae > JAMFST01. The sequence goes on along the minus strand of JAMFST010000063.1, from coordinate 1,989 downwards.
CGGTTCGCGACCAGGACTCCTCGGCGCTACAGGGCTACTCCGCGACTTGCCTGCCGCACGTCTGGACCTACCAGGACTTCAGCGTCTGGATGACCGACACCCTGCACGACGCGGGCGATCCCCGGCAGAACGGCACCTTCCGACAGAAGACGGCGCGCGCGCGCCTCGACACCTTGTTCAGCTCCCCGCGCGCGGCCCGACTGCACATCGACTACCAACGCGGGACGCTCTGAGCGATCACTGCACGGGAAAGTCGAACAGCTCGACGACGCCGTCCGTGAGAGCGTCGATGCTGACGGCGACCCGCGCCCCCTGCGCGTGGAATTGCAGCTGCCGCAGCTGCTTCTGCAGGGGGAGCGTCTCGCCCAGCGGCGTGCGCGCCGAGCCGTCGGGGTGAACCGAGTAGAGCGCCCAGGTCCCCTGAGCGTTCAGCGCCTGGACGACGACGACGTCATTCGTGGGGCTCACCCAGATCGCCTGCACCCTCTCGCCCGTGGCGCTCAGCCCGAGCGGGCTGCCGCTGCCGCCGCTGGAGGCGTAGAGCACCTGGTCTTCGAGGTACACGAAGCCGGTGCCGCTGGGCAGCGGGGCGACCGTCCTCTGTCCGCACGTGGCGCTCGCCTGGGCGAGAGTCAGCGGGTTGCTTCCGTCGATGCCGATGATCACCGCGGTCGTCAGGTACCCGTTGCAAAGGGCGCCGGCAGCAGACGAGTGGGCGCTGTACGTGTAGCTTACACGCGCGCCGTCCTTCGACAGGCTCGTCAGCGCGACGTCCTCGCCGCCCGTGAGCGTGCTCGGGATCAGGTTCGTGACGGTGCCGTCACCGACCCGCACCGCGGTGAGCGTGACCGGCGTCGCCTGGTTGGTGAGGAAGATGGTGCTGCTGTCCGCCGTCGAGCCGAGGAAGGCGTTCTTCCCGCGGGGTGTCCGCGTGGTCGGATCGGTGACGGAGAACGTCGAGATGGTCCCGTCAGTCGCGGTTCCGACGACGGTCAGCCCGTCTGGCAACAGGTGGGGAGCGCTGAGGGTGAGGTCGGTCAGCGTGCCCAGGTTGCCCGCGAGATCGACCAGGTACGTGGACGTCGGACCGTTGGTGGTGAGGGAGCCGAAGAGGAGCGCCCGCGAGCTCGCGGTGAAGAACAGCGTGCCGTCGCCGGAGGCCCAGGTCGGCTGGGTGAGGCAGCCGGAGCAATCGCTGGCGAAGCCGAGCTTGAACGTGCCGCCGAGGGCCTGCGGGGCGCCGGCGTCCGCGCTGCCGGGGGAGAGCGGGAGCAGCGAGACGCTGGAGCCGTCACCGAGCGCGATCATGCGCGTCCCGTCGGGCGAGATGACGCGCGGGGTGAAGCCGGGGAACGTCGCCGGCGCAGCGCCAGAGAGCGTCTGCACCTCGACGTCCTCGTCGCTCGATCCATAGAAGGGGTACACGATGCCGGCAGGCTGGGCGCCGGTACCGAGGAGCTGACCGACGGAGTACATCGTCCCGTTTCCGTACAGCGCGCCGGCGTCCTCGCCGGACTCGGGGGACAGGCGCAGCGCGTTGCCGCCCGCGAGATCGCCGATGGAGAGGATGGCCGGGTCGACGTCGTCACCGGCGGTGAAGGCGCCGTCGCGGCTGTTGAAGAGGACCTTGCCGAAGGTGTCGGAGATGGCGAAGCTCGCCTCGAAGCCGAGGAGCTGCCCCGTGATCTTGGTCTGGGTCGTCAACCGCGTCTCGGCGCCGCCGCCGATTCCGACCGTGGCGAGGGAATGTGCCGGCTCCGACGAGCTGAGCGCCGCGTTGATCGCGGTGACCGGCTCGAAGACGACGGTCTTCGACGTCGGCTCCCAGCCGATGAGGCCCGTCGTGCCGCCGTAGTAGTCCCGGACCGACGTCGCCGTGAGCGCCGGCTCGGTGGTGCGCGGGGTGTCGAGCCGCACCTTCGCCGAGCCGTCGTAGTGGGCGTACCAGAGGCCCCAGCCGTCCGGGTAGACGAGCCCGTCGCCCGTGTC
>JAMFST010000637.1 GCA_026225435.1 Labilithrix luteola | reverse complement strand
GGGGCAGAACTACCTGGATACCGGCCACTATCCCGAGGCGATCACCCTCTACAAGGACCTCATCCACCGCGACACCGCGAGCGGGCGAACCTGCGTCTACCAGGCGCACATCGCCGACGCGACGCTGGCCATGAAGTCCGGCAACAAGGACGCGGTCACCTCGGTCCTCGATGACCAGGTCCGGGTCTACAGCCAGGTGAAGAGCAGCGGCCAGAGCGCCGAGGCGAAGCACGCCTGCGCCAACACCACCGCGGCCCTCGTCACCGAGACCGCGCTCGCCTGGCACCTCGAGGCGGTCGGCTCCCCCGGCCAGCGCGGCACCAACGATCCGCGCACCATGAAGCGCGCGGCGGAGCTGTACCAGAAGGTCGTCGACACCTGGTCTGCCCCGGAGTTCGCCACCTTCGAGTTCCCCAAGATCATCAAGGAGGACTGGCCGACCATCTACAAGATCCGCTACGAGATGGCCGATCTTCTGTACGTCCAGCAGGACTGGGCCAAGTGCGGCCCGGCCTTCGACGCGGTGGTCGCCGAGGACCCCAACGGGCCGGAAGCGGCCGAGTCGGCCTACGCCTCGGTGCTCTGCTACCAGAACATCTACGAGGCGCAGCACAAGGACAACTCCGACCGCCGCGGCTCGGGCAACCTGCCGGGGCAGGCCAACGCGCGGTTGAGCGACGACGAGAAGCTCCGTCCGAAGCAGCTGACCGACAACCAGAAGGGGATGATCACCGCCTTCAATCGGTACATTTGTTACATCAAGCCGGCTCCGAACGACACCGCCGGCCAGGACAAGCTGGTCGAGGTGAAGTACGCCCGCGCCCGCACCTACTTCGAGGCGCAGCACTGGGATCAGGCGGCCGTCGCGTTCCGCGATATCGCCATGAACAACCCGAACAAGGAGGTGGGCATCTACGCGGCCCAGCTCTACCTCGAGAGCGTCAACGTCATGGGGGCGCACTCGCAGCCGCCCAGGCCGTCCTGCTTCGACGACATGGGGGCGGACGTCCCCAAGTTCGTCGACCTGTATTGCACCGGCGCCAACGCCGCGAAGAACGTCGAGCAGTGCACCTCGCTCGCCAAGATCCAGTGCGACATCCAGCGCCTCAAGGCGCAGAAGCTGGTCGAGGTCGCGGACAAGACGCCCGGCATGGGCCAGGCCGAGATCTACGAGAAGGCCGGCAACACCTACTACGACCTGTGGAAGCGCTACGGCGAGACGCCGCTCCTCGCGGGGCAGCCGGCCCAGTGCGACAAGCTCGACGAGATCCTGACCAACGCGGCCCGCGCCTTCCAGGCGGGGCGACTCATCGCTCGCGCCATCCGTGCGCGCTCGACGTTGCTCGACTCGCGCTTCCACATGGATGACACCCCGCTCGCCAAGCGGGCCATCTACGACATCGGCGGGAACTACCAGGCCATCGCCGTCTACGACCAGGCCGCCGACTTCTACGAACGCTACGCGGCCAAGGACAAGAACGCCGATCGCGCGGACGTCGCCCTCTCCGACGCGGCCCAGCTCCGGCTCGGCCTCGGCCAGGAGGATCTGGCGATCAAGGACGCGGCGCTCTTCTCCAAGGAGTTCGGCTCGAGCAAGCCGGCGCAGACCGCGGCCATCGCCTTCGCCATCGGCGCCCACTACGCTGAGAAGGAGGACTGGGAGAGGGCTCGCGCCACGCTGTCCGGATCCATGAGCACCATCGACCGCGCCACGCCGGACATCCAGATCCAGGCGCATGCCGCGCTGGCTCGCTCGTACACCCACCTGCACGGCAAGGAGACCATGGCCAAGGGCGAGTACGCCCGCACCCGCGGTCTCTGGTCGAACGCGGACGAGGCGGTCGCCAAGATCAAGGGCGCCTACCCGGACGAGGACGAGACGCAGAAGACCAGGCGCATCGCTCGCGCGCTCACCGCCGTGGGCGAGGCTTACTTCTTCGCCGCCGAGGAAGAGCGCCGCGCCAAGGTGGAGCCGCTTCGCTTCCCCGAGTACCACGGGAGCGGATCCAAGGACGAGGTCGTCAAGCACATCAAGAACAAGGTGGCGGCCTGGTACGCGAAGAAGTCCGCGGCCATCAAGGAAGTGGAGCCGGCGTACATCAAGATCCTCGATCTGAAGCCGGAGCCGCCGCCGAAGTGGGTCATCGCCGCCGGCTCCCGCGCCGGCCTCATGTGGGGTGACTTCGTCGACGACTTCCGCAAGGCGCCGATCCCCGACAGCTGGAAGAAGGACGCCGAGATTCGCGGCGTCTATTACGACCAGCTCGACGCAGCCAGCGAGCCGTTCAAGGTCAACGGCGCGAAGCCGGCCCTGAAGAAGTGCCTCGATCTGTCGGTCAAGTACCAGTACTTCGACGAGTTCTCGCGCAGCTGCGAGGTGTGGCTCGCGAAGAACTACAAGGCCGAGTACCACGTCGTCGACGAGCTCCGCGGCACGCCGACCCTGGCGAACAGCGGTCTCGATGACAAGCCGCCGCCGCTGCTCGTCGGAGGCGCCGCCTGGCACCCGTCGGTCGCCGGAACGGGGCAGGGGAACGTGGCCGGTCAGCTGACCAGCAACGGCACCGCCGCCCCCACCCAGACGAAGACGGCCCGGCCGGCTCGTCACCACGGAGGTCACTGATGAACCGTCTGGGAATCGCCTTCGCCGCCAGCATCTCGGTGCTGGCCGCGGCCTGCGGCGGAGGCTCGGCCTCCGTCGAGGTGAAGACACCGCAAGCCGCGACCGGTCCGAAGGCCGTCGTCGGCCAGGTCGCGCAAGACAAGTTCAACCAGGCGCTTGACGCGTTCAACGCCAACGACAAGGCGTCGAGCTGGAGTGACGCCAACTGCGCCGACGTCGCCCGTCTGTTCGAGGCGGCCACGGCGGAAGCTCAGGGGGGCAGGTTCCCCGAAGCGACGTACGACGCCGGCCTCGCGTGGCAGCGTTGCGGCAACGATCAGCAGGCGCGCGCGCACTTCGAGAAGGCGCTCGCCGACGATCCGAAGTTCCACTACGCCAAGGCGCAGATCGCTCTGTACGACTACAAGGCGAACTCGAACGAGGACCAGGCCATCGCGGCGTTGCAGCAAGCCGTCCTCGACGCGCAGTACCAGGACGTGCCGGCGCTCGTTAACCTGGCGCTCTTCCAGATGCAGCGTGACTCGGGCACGGCGGGGCAGAACTGCCGCGACGACCTCGAGTGCGCCAAGCAGAACCTGCAGCGCGCGCTCGCCATCGACGACGCGTACATGCCGGCGTTCAACCAGCTGGCGCTCTACTACTTCCAGCTAGCGAAGAAGCGCGCCACCGTCGGCGGCGGCAACGGCAAGCGAGAGCACGGGCACGGCGGCATCGCCACCAACAGCTCGATGGCCAAGCGCGCCGACGTGCAGCAGCTGGAGCTCGCCGCTCTCGTCTGCTCGCAGGCGCTGAAGAAGAACCCCAACTACGCCCCCATCCACAACACCGCCGGGCTCATCCAGAACGAGCTGGGGCAGGTGAACGGCGCCGTCGGCGAGTTCGCCACCGCGGCGAAGCTGGATCCGAAGTTCTTCGAAGCGCAGATGAACTACGCGGCGGTCAACCTGTCCTTCCGCGGGTTCGCGCAGGCGCAGGACGCCTACCAGAAGGCGCTGGCGATGCGCCCCAACGACTACGACGCGCACCTGGGCCTGGCGCTGGCGCTTCGCGGTCAGATCAACGACTCGAACTACGACAGCCAGGTCGCCGCCGTGCAGGCGGAGCTCGACGCGGCCAAGAAGATCGACGGAAACCGCCCGGACGCCTTCTTCAACGAGGGCATCCTGACGCAGGAGTACAAGGCGAAGTCCGGCGGCGCCAAGCCGCAGACGATCGCCGCGCTCGAGCAGGCGAAGACGATCTTCGAGACCTTCGACCAGAAGGCGGGCGGCAAGGCCGAGTACGCCGGCGCCGTCACCAAGGCGAAGGAGCGCATGCGCGACATCGATGACACGCTGCAGTTCCTGAAATCTCCGTGAGAGGGAACTTCCTCTCGCCCCCGCTGTCTTTCACCCTGGAGCACCCGTCATGACCAAGACCACCTCACGCGTCGCCCGTCTCGCCCTTGTCGGGAGCTTCTTGCTCGTTGCCGCTCCTGCGTTCGCACAGCAGGCGGGGGGCGGAGCCAGTGACGTGAAGAGCACCGGCGGCGGCAAAGGGGCCGACGGCTACGGCTACGAGTTCACCGACGACAACCTCAGCGCGAATGACCGCATCGAGGTGTGGGCCGCTGAGAACAGCGAACGGATCGAACGCGCCCGGACCACCGTGCGCGCGGGTCTGGACCGTGACGTCGT
>JAMFST010000636.1 GCA_026225435.1 Labilithrix luteola | reverse complement strand
AGCGAGCTGCAGGCGCTCGGGGTGCAGCCGGCGGGGGACGACGGGACCTACTTCCAGAAGGTGGAGATGACGCACAGCTCGCTCGTCTCGGCGAGCTTCGACGTGATCGGCGGCGCCGGCCCGGCGCGCAAGTTCCAGCGCGACGTCGACCTCGTCGCCCACAAGCTGCCCATCGACCAGACCGCGGAGATGGTCTTCATCGGCCACGGGCTCGACATCCCCGAGTACCACTACGACGACCTCGCCGGCGTCGACCTGCACGGGAAGATCGTGGTCCGCTTCGGGCGCGCGCCGCGCTCGGATCGCGCCGACTTCTTCCCGCCGCTCGCCTCGGCCGTCTTCGGCGACACGGAGCGCATCACCGCCGATCTCAAGCGCCGCGGCGCCATCGCGGTCATCCAGGTGCAGACGCCGGAGATGGGCAAGTCGTTTCCGTTCCACTTCCTCGTGCAGAACGGGCGCTTCCCTTCGATCACGCTGGCGCACCAGGACGGGCTCTTGCCGGGCGGGCGCATGGACTACACGGCGCTCGACAGGATGCTGAAGAAGGCAGGGCGCACGGAGACGGCGACGCAGCTCGCGGACGCGGCCGAGAAGGGGCCCACCAAGGCGTTCTCGCTCGGCAAGGCGCACCTGCGCGTGGAGGTGAAGCAGCACCCGATCCTCTCGGAGAACGTCGCTGGCTTCGTCGCCTCGGATCCGACCTCGCCGACGAAGGACGAGATGGTGATGTACGGCGCGCACCTCGACCACATGGGGGTCGGCGACGAGGTGAAGGGGGACAAGATCTACAACGGCGCCTCGGACGACGCGGCCGGCGTGTCCAGCCTCCTGGAGACAGCGCGCGCCTTCACGCGCCTGGCCGCGCCGCCGAAGCGGAGGATCCTCTTCCTCTTCGTCACCGCCGAGGAGCGCGGGCTGCTCGGCTCGGAGTACTTCTCCGAGCACCCCACCGTGCCGCTGCACGACATCGTCGCCGACATCGATCTCGACGACGCGTATCCGACCGCGCCCATCAAGGACGTCGTCCCGCTCGGCACCGAGGAGAGCACGCTGCGCAGCGACGCTGCCCGCGCCGCCGACGCGCTCGGCCTCCAGATGGGCCCCGATCCGCACCCGGAGCAGGTCTTCTTCGTCCGCTCCGATCAGTACAGCTTCGTGAAGAAGGGGGTTCCGGCGGCCCAGATCCTCCGCGGCGAGCTGGGGATGTCCGACGCAGAGAAGAAGGCGACCGCCGAGTTCTGGAGCGGGCGCTACCACCAGCCGCAAGACGAGTACGAGCCGAACCGCGACTGGCGCCCGTTCGCCGAGATGGTTCGCTACGACTACCTCCTCGGCGTCTCGATCGCCCAGCGCGCCGATCGCCCGACGTGGAACGCGAACAGCGTCTTCCGGCGCTTCCCCGAGAAGGGGGCGCGCTGATGGCGATCAAGCGGCTCGCGGTCTACTGCGGCTCGGCCACGCCGGGGGACCCTCGCTACCTCGAGAGCGCGCGCGAGGTGGGGCGGACGCTCGCCGAGCGCGGGATCGGCGTGGTCTACGGCGGCGGGCGCACCGGGTTGATGGGCGCGGTCGCCGACGCGGCGCTGGCGGCCGGCGGCGAGGTGATCGGCGTCATCCCGACGGCCCTCGTCGACGCCGAGGTGGCGCACAAAGGCTGCACCGAGCTGCAGGTCGTCGAGACGATGCACCAGCGCAAGCAGGCCTTCACCGATCTGTCGGACGGCTTCCTCACGCTCCCCGGCGGCACCGGCACGATGGACGAGCTGTGGGAGGCGATGAGCTGGGCGCAGCTCGGCTACCACGCCAAGCCCGTCGGCCTCCTCAACGTGGCCGGCTTCTACGACGGGCTCGTCGCCTTCTGGACCAAGATGGGCGAGGTCGGCTTCGTGCGCGGCGAGCACGGGCGCGTGCTCATCGTCGGCGACCAGGTGGGCGAGCTCCTGGCCAAGATGGAGGCGTACGAGCCGCACCGGAGCATCTTCGCGATCAAGCGCGAGGAGCTGTGACGCTCGCGGCGTGCTAGAAGAGACGTGCGGGTGCCGAGGGGCGCCCGTCCGCCGAAAGAAGCTCTCACCCTCGCCTCACGACTCGCAGCTTCGTACGAAGCGTCTCGGTCACTTTCACCCCCATCCATTGTGGTTTTGTCGGGCCCCGTTGATGCGGAGGCGGTCCGGGCAAGCCGAAGGACGGAACCGTGAACGACCATGACGATCCCATTCGTGAGCTGAAGGTACGCGCCGAGCTTCTCCACCACGCGGTGGCCACCGGGCAGGGGGGCGCGCTCGGCCGGCTGCGAGCGCTCGCCGAGCTGCGCAAGGCAGACGATGCCGAGCTGGAGAAGCGCGCGCCCGAGATCCAGCGCAAGCACTGCCTCGCCGTCGTCGCCCGGGAGAGCGGGTTCTCCGGCTGGGAGCACGCGCGGCGGGTGCTCGATCCCTATCCGCACGACCCGGCGGAGGACCAGCAGCCGCCGGGGGACTTCGGCAAGCTGCTCT
>JAMFST010000635.1 GCA_026225435.1 Labilithrix luteola | reverse complement strand
TGCCGGTAGGCGGCGCGGCGTGCGAGGGTGTACGCCCACGTCCGCAAGGTGCACTCCCAGGCGAAGCCGGGGAGACCGCGCCACAGATCTTCGGCGAAGAGGGAGAACACGTCGGAGGCCGCCTCGTCGCTGCGCAGCAGGCCATAGAGGAAACCGAAGATCTCCGGCCCGTAGCCGCGCATCGCCTCGGTGGTCGCGTGGTCGTAACGAGCGGCATCGCAGTGGACGCGGACGCTGCGCTCCGTGCTCGCGTGCTTCGCCGCGTCCATCGCAGCTCGAAGTTATCACGCAGACGAGCCCGCATTCCGCTTCATAGGTGGAGAGTCGCGATTCAATTCATGAAAAGTTAGCCGCGCCGGAGTGCCTCGTTTTGCGACAGGTTGCTAGCCGCGAGAGGAGCGCCAGGCGAGCCAGCGGCGATGCAGTGCGTCGCTGGCGATGGTGACGGCGAGCGCGCAGGCGGCTCCGTAGGACACCTCGCAGAAGCGATGGAACGCCACCAGGTGCGGCGGCAGGGCGCGCGGGATGAGGATGATGACCGTGGTGGTGACGGCGCAGATGCGCGCCGCGCGCTCGAGACGGAGCAGCCCGCAGACGAGGACTCCGGTGAGGACGGCGAGGCCGTAGATCACCAGGTGCTCGTGCCACCAGGCGGCTCCCGCCCAGCCGGTGAAGCTGCCGATCAAGGTCCCGAGGAACCGATCACCCGCTGCCTGCCGGGTCGCCGCGCGCTGCGGAGAGAGGACCACCACCGCGGCGATGGGCGCCCAGTACGGCTCGGGGAGCGGGAGCAGGCGCGCGGTGGCGAAGGCGAAGACCGCCACGAAGGCGACCCCCGCGGCGTAGTACGCGTCGTCGGTGGTCGGCGTCTTCCAGGCGAGCTTCATCGGGGCGCAGCTCGCCCGGAAGCGCCGAGGAACGCGCGCATCCGTTCCAGCTCCGCCTCGAGCTCGCGGGCGAAGAGGCGATCGCGCGGCGCCTTGCCGGCGACGTAGCCGATCTCCGCGTGCAGCTCGCCGTCGGTCCTCGCCACGTTCGCCCAGCCGATGACGCTGTCGCGCCAGAGCAGCGGCAGGGCGTAGTACCCGAGCTTGCGCTTCGCCGCCGGGGTGTACGCCTCGAAGCGATACTCCCAGCCCCAGAGCGCCTCGAAGCGGGTGCGATCGTGGACGATGGGATCGAAGGGGGCGAGCAAGCGCACGCGCGGCTCCGTGATCTCCGCCGTCTCCCTTGCCTCGTCGCCCGCGCGCCAGAACCAGTCGATGCCGTCCACCGTCTGCCGCGCGAGGCGCTTCTTCGCCCGCTCGAGCGCCGGCGCGATCTCCGCCTTCCACTGCGGCGCCGCGTAGCGCAGCCGGCGCACGTAGGTCGACAGCGTGCGCGCGGGGAGCGGCGCGTGGAGGCGCACCACCACGTCCACCAGCCGATCGACCCCGGCGCGCCGCTCCTTCGCGCCGAGCGCGCCCGGAGTCGCTTCGCGCGTGGTGTACAGCCGGATCCCCTTCTCCCGCCGGGCGACCCGCAGCTGGCCGCGGTAGTGGAGCGCGTCGAGCAGGTGGGTCGTCACGTTCGAGCTGCCGCCCCAGTAGTTGGTGCGGGTGCCGTGGGCGAAGTGCTCGTCCACCTCGCGCGGGTGCACGGTGCCGCGCTCGCGGACGAGCTCGAGGAGCAGCTTGGCGCGCGGGAGATCGGCGCGCAGCAGGCGGCCGGCCGTCCGCGGGTGCATCAGCTGGTGGAGCGCGCGGGTGACGAAGCCGTAGTTGAGGAAGAAGTCCTCCTCGACGCCGAGCTGGTGGTAGCGCCGCTCGAGATCGCCGGCGCGGTAGCCGGCCACCCGCTGCTGCAAGATCAGGTCCTGCGCGCGCGCCGGAGCGCGGATCGGATCGGCCTGCACGTAGACCAGCTCGTGCAGGGCGCGGCGCAGCGTCGTCTCGGGGAAGAGCGTCTGGGCGACGGCGAAGCGGCGGAGGTCGAGCGGCGTCACGGGGGTGCGTTCAGGAGTGTGCCCTGGCGAGGCGGCACTTCGGCCTTATCCTTCCTTCATGGCGTACGGAGTCGTCCAGTCTTGCAGCGCGTGTGGTCAGCAAAATCGAGTCCCGGTGTCTCGCCTGGGGACGGGGCAGCAGCAGCAGCCTCGAGAGAAGCGGGCCGTGTGCGGGAAGTGCAAGGCGACGCTCGGCGCTCCGGACGCGCCCATCGAGGTGAACGACGCGGAGCTCGAGACGCTGTTGAAGGAGTCGAGCGTCCCGGTGGTGGTCGACTTCTGGGCTCCGTGGTGCGGCCCCTGTCGGGCGGTCGCACCGGCGCTGGCCAGCATCGCAGGCTCCATGAGCGGCAAGGTGCTGGTCGCCAAGGTGAACGTGGACGACAACCCGCGCTCGGCGCAGCTGTACCAGGCGCGCTCGATCCCGCTGCTCGTCGGCTTCGCCCACGGCAAGCCGGTGGACCGTCAGGTCGGCGCCGCCCCCGCGCCGCAGATCCGCGCCTGGGTCGAGAGCGTCATCGCCAAGTCCGCCAGCTGAGGCGGCGTCAGGCGCGCGCCTTGGGGACGGCTTCTTCCCAGCGCCCCTGCGCCTTCAAGATCAGCTCGACGACCTCGCGCGCGGTCCCCTTGCCGCCGTTGCGCTGGGTCACGTAGTGGCTGACCGCCTTCAGCTCGTTGGCGCCGTCGGCGACGCACACCGCCAGGCCGGCGCGCTTCGCCACCGGGATGTCCGGCAGGTCATCGCCCATGTACGCGATCTCCTCCTCGGTCACGCCCGCCTTCTTCATCGCCTCCTCGAAGGCCTGCATCTTGGTCGCCTGCCCGAGGTACACGTGCGTCACGTGCAGCTCCTGCGCGCGCCGCGCGACCGCCGGTGAGCGCCGGCCGGTGATGAAGCCGGTCTCGATCCCCATGGTGTGCGCCAGCGAGAGGCCGCAGCCGTCCTGCGCGTTGAAGACCTTCATCTCGGTGACCGTGGCTTCACCGCTCGCCGGGTCAGGTGCGTTCGTCGGCGAGATCAAGCAGACACCGCCGTCGGTGATGGTGCCGTCGACGTCCATCAGGAACAGCTTGATCTTGCGGGCGCGGGCCAGCACATCGGGCGAGAGGGACGTCAGGTCGGAGTGGGTCGACATGAGCGCAGCGTAGGGCCTCCGTCACGCGCGGGCTGATAAACCCGCCCGCCAGATGCCTCGATGGCGCAAGGTGGTCCGCGGGCCGGTGGTGACGCTGCTCGCGCTCGCGCTGGCGATGCTCGCTGCCGCCGCCTGGGGCGCGCTCTTCCCCTGGCCGCTGCGCACGCCTCTCCGCGCGCGACGTCACTCGAGCGGATAGGTGCTGCTGCAGGCGCTCTTGTCGGTGTAGCGATCGACCCACACGCCGTCGTCGCACTGGAACCACCCGGAGCTGTTCTCCACGCAGGTGTTGTTCGCGAC
>JAMFST010000634.1 GCA_026225435.1 Labilithrix luteola | reverse complement strand
GTCGGAGATCCCGTGGGCGATCTTGGCGACGCTGCTCATCGAGCACGGAACCACCACCATCGCCTGCCAGCCGGCGCTCCCGCTGGCGAACGGCGCGCTGTAATCGCGGCCGCCGTAGGCACGCAGGCCGAGCTCCTTCTCGATCTCCTGCTCGAGATCCCCGCCGCACTCGAGCTGCCACACCTCGCGCGCGGTCGACGACAGACAGACGGCGAGCTCCACCTCGTCCGGACGCTTCGCCAGCACCGACAGCAGCCGGCGCGCGTAGGGAGCGCCGCTCGCGCCGGTGATGCCGACGACGATCCGCTTCTTGGTCGAGACGGCGCTCACGAGGCTCCGCCCTTCTCGGCGACGACGAGCGAGGCGATCCCGAAGAGGAGGTCGCGCCCGATGACCCGGCGGAACCCCATCTTCACCAGCAGCGCCTCGTACTCGGGGCGGCGGAGGAAGCCCTCCATGCTGCGCGCGAGGTACGAGTACGCCTCGCGATCTCCGGAGACGATCCCGCCGACGGTCGGCAGCACCACCTTGGCGTAGGTCGCGTGGAAGGCGCGGCTGGTGAGCTTCGACGGCTGGAAGAACTCCAGCGTGACGAACAGACCGCCGGGCTTGAGCACGCGAAACGCCTCGTGGACCCCGCGCGCCGTGTCGGTGAGGTTGCGCATGCCGAAGCCGCAGACGATCGCCGCCATCGACTCGCGCTCGAAGGGGAGGTCCATGGCGTCGGCCACGACCCGCTCGACGGCCGGCGCCTTGTGCTTGCCCGCCTCCAGCATCTGTCCGGCGAAGTCGGCGGCGATGATCTTGCGCCGCGGGTAGGTCTTCGCGATCAGCTGCGTGAGGTCCATCGTGCCGGCGCACGAGTCGAGGATGGTCCCCTCCGGCGCGCGGGCCAGCTCGGCGACCGCCTTCTTCCGCCAGGAGACGTCGACGCCAGCGCTCATGGTGCGATTGAGCAGATCGTAGGTGGGCGCGATGCGGTCGAACATCGTGCGCACGGCGCGCTCGTGATCGCTGCCGTGCTCCGCGCGCTCGTCGAGATCGGGGATGGGCGACGGCGCCTGGTCGCTGGGATCGCTCATGACGAGCCTCGCTTGTTCATGGCGTCACGCGCGACGCTGACGGCGCGGCTGAGGAGCTCGCGCGCCCCGATGACCGGCGCCTCGGCCGCGGCCACGACCCGCGCCCCCAGCTTGTCTTCCAGCCCCAGCTCGCGCACCAGCTGGTCCACCTTGGCGTCCGTCTCCGGCAGGTGGCGCGCGACCTCCGGCCACACCCGCGCGTAGCCCTCCTCGGCCCACTTGCGCGTCCCGTCGATGCTCATCTTGCCGCCGTAGAGCGCCTGGTTGGCGCCGTGATCGAGCTGGTCGATCGGCCCGTCGACGAAGGAGACGTCACGCTTGGGATCGAGGTTGGCGAGCAGCCGCCAGGCCACGTCGGCCACGTTCTGCACGTCCACGTCGTGGTCGACCACGCAGATCACCTTGGAGAAGCTCATCTGCCCCGAGCCCCACAGCCCGTGGGCGATGCGCGCGGCGTGGAAGGGATACTGCTTCTTGATGCTCACCAGCACCAGGTTGTGGAAGGCGCCCTCCACCGGGAGGTTCATGTCCACGACCTCGGGGAAGATCATCTTCAGGAGCGGCAAGAAGAGCCGCTCGGTCGCCTTGCCGAGCCACTGATCCTCCATCGGCGGCGGCCCCACCAGCGTGGCCGGGTAGACGGCGTCGCGGCGGTGGGTGATGGCGGTCAAATGGAACTTCGGAAATTTGTCCACCGGGGTGTAGTACCCGGTGTGATCGCCGAAGGGCCCCTCGTCGAAGAGCGCCTCCTGCGGGTCCACGTAGCCCTCGAGGACGAAGTCCGACTCGGCGGGCACCTCGAGATCGACCGTCTTGCAGGCCACCGTGGTGACGGCGCGCTTGCGCAGGAAGCCGGCGAGCATCCACTCGTCGATCCCCTCGGGCAGCGGCGCGGTCGCGCAGTAGGTGAGCGCCGGATCCCCCCCGAGCGCGACGGCCACCTCGAGCCGGCGCATGCCGCGCGCCTTGGCTTCGCGGAAGTGGCGCGCCCCGGTCTTGTGCACCTGCCAGTGCATCGCCGTCGTCTGCCGGTCGAGCTTCTGCATCCGGTACATGCCGATGTTGCGCGCGCCGGTCTCGGGATCGCGGGTGATGACGTTCGGCAAGGTGAGGAACGGCCCGCCGTCGTCCGGCCACGACGTGAGGATGGGGAGCAGGTCGAGGTCGATGCGGTCGCCGGTGAGCACCACTTCCTGGCAAGGCGCCTCCGCCCCGCTCGCCAGCTTGCGCGGCGGAACGTGCGAAAGCTCCGGCAGTCGCCCCGCCAGCGCCGCCAGCTCCCGCGCCGAGGACGGGGCGCGCGTCTTCACCAGCGACTCGATGGATCGAGCGTGCTCCTCCAGGTCTTCGACTCCGAGCGCCATCGCCATCCGCCGCTTCGAGCCGTACCCGTTGATGAGGAGGGGGAAACGCGACCCCTTGATGCGCTCGAAGAGGAGCGCGGGGCCGCCGGCCTTCATGGCCCGGTCCGCCAGGCAGCTCGCCTCGAGATAAGGGTCCACCTCGCGGCTGATGCGCACGAGCTCTCCACGCGCCTCGAGGGCGCGGACGAAGGCGTGCATCCCGTCGTAAGGCATGGGGGAATTCTCGGGCTCCGGCGGTAGTCTCAGAACCTTCAAAAGAAATTGAAGGCTGCCGGGGTTCTAGGCTCGCGACTCCGGAGGGTCAAGACGACCGCCTCCCCCCGAGCGCCTGTAGCCGCGCTAGACCCCTTGGTACTGACCGAACGGAGGTAACACCCATGAAGCCTGGCGATCACCCCGAGTTCTTCCGCTTCCCCGCCCCCGAAGGCCGCTCGCGGGAGAGCGAGATCCGCCTCGACGCCGAGGGGCACTTCCACGACCACGGGGCCCAGGTGGAGCACGCCCGGCTCGAACAGGCGATGCACACCTGGATCGCTCGCCACCCCGACGACGGCCGGTACATCCTCACAAATGGATACGACTGGACCTACTTCACCGTCGACGACGCCCCCTACTTCGTCCGGGCGGTGCGGCTGGACGGCGACCAGGTGATCCTGGCGCTGAGCGACGGGACCGAGGAGCCACTGGTGCCGGGGGAGACCGGGGCGAAACCGGCGCCTGCGGGGGGAGCGGCCTCCGAAGCGCTCTACACCCCGGTGAAACGTGGGGCGAAGGGCGGCCCGTTCGAGGCCAAGCTCACCCGTCATGCCCAGACGTCGCTGGCGCCGGTGCTGGTCGCGGACGACGAGGGCAAGCCGGGGCTGACCCTCGGCGGTCGTTTCGTCGCTCTTCGCGCCTGACGGCACCTGAATTGCGCGATATCCCATCGCAATCGAGCGTAAGCTCACCCTCGATCCAAGCATGCGCCTTCTCATCGCTGACAAGCTCCACCCGCGCGCGGTCGAGGAGCTGCGCACCCTCCCCATCGACGTCGTCTACGAGCCGGGGCTCACCCGCGACGAGCTCGCCGGCGCCCTGGCTGGGGTCGGCATCCTCGTGGTGCGCTCCACCGAGGTGACCGCGCCCGCCATCGAGGCGGCCCGCGAGCTCCACCTCATCGTCCGCGCCGGCGCCGAGTTCCGCACCATCGACGTGCGGGCGGCGAGCAAGCGCGGCATCTACGTCGCCAACTGCCCGGGGAAGAACGCCGCCGCCGTCGCCGAGCTGGTCTTCGGCCTGATCCTCGGCCTCGATCGCCGCATCCCCGACGCCGTCGCCTCGCTGCGCGCCGGCAAGTGGGAGCGCGCCGAGTACGGCAAGGCCGAGGGGCTCTACGGCAAGACCATCGGCATCGCCGGTCTCGGCGCCATCGGTCGCGAGGTCGCCGTCCGCGCCCGCGCCTTCGGGCTCCATCCGCTCGCCTGGAGCCGCGGCCTCACCGCCCAGCGCGCCAACGAGCTGGGGGTCACCGCCGTCTCCTCGATCGACGAGCTGGCGCAGAAGAGCGACATCTTCACCGTCCACCTCCCGCTCACCGACCGCACCCGGCAGATCGTCAGCCGGCGCGTGCTCTCGCTCCTCCCCAAGGGGGCCATCTTCGTCAACGCGGCGCGCGCCGATCTCGTCGACTACCCCGCCCTGCGTGAGGTCGCCGCGCAGAAGAACCTGCGGCTCGCCTTCGACGTCTACCCGGACGAGCCGAAGGGGAAGCACGAGTACCAGACCTCCCTCTTCGACAAGCCCGCCGACGGCTCGGGAACGCTCGTCTACGGCACGCCGCACATCGCCGCCTCGACCGACCAGGCGCAGCTCGCCATCGCCACCGAGACGGTGCGCATCATCCGCAGCTTCCTCCTCGAGGGGAACGTTCCGCACGTGGTCAACGTGTCGGGGGCCACGGCCGCGCGCTTCCAGATGGTCATCCGCATGGACGACAAGGTCGGGACGTTCGCCAACGTGCTCAACGTCATCAAGCGCCACGGGATCAACGTGGAAGAGGTGACGAACACGGTCTTCGAAGGGGGCGTCGCCTCCTGCGCGAAGCTGCGGATCGTGTCGCGCCCGAGCGAGACCTGCCTCTCGGAGATCCGCGCGTTCGACGAGGTGTTGCACGTCGACGTGGTGACACTGCCGAATTTCGCGTAGCAGTCACCGATCCTTCTGTGACCTCTTCGCGTGCGACTCGTCGCGTGGCGCTTCGTGCGCTGTCCTGCGTCCTCTTTCCGCTCGTGCTCGGCGCCGCCTCCGGCTGCAAGCGGCACGCGGGCGATGGGGACGCCGGCGCCGATGCGGCTGCCTTCGACCTCGACGGAGGTAACGACGCCGGCGAGGAGGGCGGAGCGGACGCGGTCGACGGCGGCGACGCCGAGCTTCGCTTGCCGCCGGCGCAGAGCGACGAGCTGACCGCGCGGGGAAAGCACCTGCTCGAGGCGATCGTCCAGGGGAACCCGGATCTCGCCGGCGACATGCTCCTGGCGCGCGACGCCTACCAGAAGCTCCGCGACGAAGCGGATCCGTCGCGGAGCTACGACCGCAAGGTGACGCCCGGGTTCGCGCGCTCCGTGGGCCTGTTGCACAAGCGCACCAAGGGGGTCGAGGCGGCGCAGTTCGTATCCTTCGAGATCGGCGGCTCGATCACCCAGGCTCCGCCCCCCTCGACCACCGGCCGGCGGCACGAGTGGAAGCGCCCGGTGTGGCGCGCGCATCACGCCAAGCTGGTGTTCACCGTCAATGGTAGGACCGAGCGCTTCGATGTGTCGGAGCTCGTGGCGTGGCGGGGTAGCTGGTACGTGCTGCGTCTTCGCTGAGACGCCGGCGCCGCGCTCGCCGAACGCGGTCGCCGCCTCGTAGCGGCAGCAGCCGCTCGCGAGGATCGTGCGGCGGCGGCGGCCAGCCCGCGCTCCCCTCACCGGCCGCGGCGAGGCGGGTGGTCTGCGCGCTCACGACGGCAGCTCGCCCGGTGGGCAGCGCAGCGGCGCCGGCATCTCCGTTTTGCGCGCCTCGAGCCGGCGCGTCGCCTCGGTCAGCGTCTCGGCCAGCGAGGCGACGCAGTCGGGCTGCAGGCGCAGGGTCAGCGCGCCGAGGGTCACGTGGAGGATCCCGCAGCTGCACTCCTCGACCTGACTGAGGGGGCCCTGCGCCACGAGGGTTCGCTTCGGATGGCAATTGTCCATGGCTTCGCTCCTGTTGAAATTGAAAGTGACTTTCAATTTCATTACCTACCCCGAGGAGCGCGGTGTCGGCAAGCAGTTCGTGGGAACCTGGGAACTCGGGCAGCGGTCGATCGTGAAAGGTGGGCGTGGGGGCGATCGGCGCGACGCAGACGATGACGGTGACGGTGACGAGCGACGCTCCGGACGAGAGCGGCCGCCCGCAGGACCGTCGCGAAGCGCGCGAGCTCGACCTGGAGACGCTCACCGCCTGCCGCCAGGGAAACGCCGTCGCGCTACGTCGCTTCGTCGGCTGGTACCAGGACCTCGTCTTCGCCTTCGTCTCGCGGAGCCTCGGGCGCGGGGCGCACGTCGAGGATCTGGCGCAGGAGGTCTTTCTTCGCGCGTTCCGGGCGCTCCCGAGGTTCGAGCCCGCGGGGGCCGCACGGCTGTCGACCTGGCTCCTCACCATCGCGAGCCGCCTGGTGATCGACGCGCGACGCAAGCGGCGGGTGCCGACGATCGGTCTCGAGGCCACGAGCCCCGCAGCGGCCGCCGGCACACCGGAGACGGAGCGACAGCGGCAGGAGCTCGGTCGCGCGCTGGAAGCGGCGGCCGCCGAGCTGTCGCCGGAGCAGCGCGACGCGTTCGTGCTCGCCGAGCTCCACGACCTGCCGATGAGCGAGATTGCCGTCATCCTCGGCGTGCCGGAGAACACGGTGAAGACGCGGTTGTTCCGCGCGCGTGCCCAGCTGCGGACGCGGCTCGCCGAGCACTGGGAGGAGGAGCCGTGATCCGCGATCCGGGTGATGCGTGGCGGCCGCAGGAGCCGCCGGCGGACTTCGCCGACCGCGTGGTGCTGGCGGCGATGGCCGAGCGGACGAGGAAGCGGTCGCCCGCTCGAGCGCGGGCGTCGGTGGCGCTCCTCGCGGCAGCGGCGTGCGTGCTGCTCGTGGCGACGGCGTTCGCGGCGTGGCGGGCACGGGCCATGGCGCCGGCGGTGCTCCCGGTTCCAGTGCCGGCGCCAGCCGTCGTCTCGACGCCGCCGGTGGTGGCGAGCGCAGCGCCAGCCACCGTCCCCGTCCCCTCCGCGACGCACGTCGCAGTTCCACCGCGCCCGAAGGTCACGTCCGCACCTGCGCCGCCACCGGCGACACCGTCGGCGCGACGACCCGTGATCCTTCCGCCGTGCGTCTGTCACGACATCGCCTGCGACTGCGGCCCCGAACCCTGAACCTTCCCGAGGACGACATGCTCCATGGACTCGCTCTGCTCACCGCTGCCTTGCTCGCCACCGTCGACGCGCGGGACGGCTACGCGTATCGCTTCGACGACGACGCGGTCGCC